>CADECN010000308.1 GCA_902825785.1 uncultured Hyphomicrobium sp.
TGCCACAAGGCTGGTGGGGGCCGCCGTGGGCCACGACAGGCCACCGCGCCAAAGCGCGTAGGTCAGCACCAGGACGCTTGCGGACACATTTCGCATCACGATGACTTCACCGAGCGGAAGGTGCTCGGTTGCAAGTTTCACGCACGTGTCGTTGGCGCAATAGGCCAGCATGGCCGCAAGCATGGCGACGATGCCGGCGACGTTGCCGTCGTGACCCAGGCGGGGTTCGGCATCCCAATGGTTCATGATGGCATGAGAGGTTCGCGGCCTAGAGTTGAATGAGGCCGCTCTATTCCATGCTTTGCGGAACGAGGGAAGTCTCGGGCCTAGCCGCCGGTGACACTCATATGGCGACTGACCGCCGGCGTTTTCGAGCGTCGGTCGATGACGAAGTCATGGCCCTTCGGCTTGCGGGCGATAGCGTCCACTATCGCATCGTCCAGGGCCGCGTCGTCGCTGGAGGCGCGCAGCGGCTTGCGCAGGTCGGCGGCGTCCTCCTGACCGAGACACATATAGAGCGTGCCGGTGCAGGTGAGGCGAACTCTGTTGCAGCTTTCGCAGAAGTTGTGCGTGAGCGGCGTGATAAACCCGAGGCGGCCGCCCGTCTCTTTCACGGTCACGTAGCGCGCGGGCCCGCCGGTTCGGTAGGCGCTTTCCTCCAGCGTCATGCGATCCATCAGCCGGGCGCGTACGATCGAGAGCGGCAGGTACTGATCCGTGCGATCTTCGCCGATGTCGCCGAGCGGCATGGTTTCGATAAACGTCAGATCGGCACCGCGTCCGTGGGCGAAATGAATGAGATCTTCCAACTCGTCCTCGTTGATGCCCTTCAACGCAACCGTGTTGATCTTGATCTTCAACCCGGCCGATTCGGCGGCGTCCAGTCCGCGCAGCACGGTATCGAGGTTGCCCCACCGTGTGATCGTCTTGAACTTGTCAGCGTCCAGCGTGTCGATCGAAACGTTGACGCGAGCGACGCCTGCGGACTTCAGGTCGCGAGCGTGTTTCTCGAGCTGACTGCCGTTGGTCGTCAAAGTGATTTCGTCCAGCGCACCACGTTCAAGGTGCCGGCCGAGCGCGCGGAACAGCCACAAAATGTTCTTGCGAACAAGGGGCTCGCCGCCAGTGATGCGGAGGCGCCTTACACCTTGGCGGACGAACGCGGAGCACACACGGTCAAGCTCTTCGAGAGACAGCAAGTCCTGCTTGGGCAGGAATGTCATGTGCTCCGACATGCAATAGACGCAGCGGAAATCGCAGCGGTCCGTAACGGACACGCGCAAATAGCTGATCGCCCGGCCAAAGGGGTCAATCAGCTGTTGGGTGTTCGTGTCGGCTGCAGGACCAGCCATGCTTCAAGCGTCTCCGAGGATCAGACCCGTTAGCGGTCATATCGGGTCATTCTGCGGCAAGGGCAAGGTTAGCGCCAGCGCTTCTCGACCTGAAATGGCCGCCAGGGTTCGGCGATAAAGCCCATCCGCGTCGCTTTGCCATTGCGCGCCGACGGCTGTCGCGCCAGCCGTAATACGTGGGTTTTCAGTTCGTTCGCCGAAAGGTCAGGCCGGATTGCCAGCAGTCGTGCGGCGAGCGCGGCCAGCCTCGCCATGGCGATATCGCCATCGGGCTTGAACGAGAAAAGCGGGCCGGCAGCACCGAAGCTCGTCAGCGCGCCTGCTTCGGTTGCAACGTCGACGGATTGCTCGCCCCAGCTCGATTCGTCATAGATGCTGCCGTCGGCGCGGGCGGCTGCGACGACAATAAGGTTCGGTTCCGATCCCTTGATGTTGGCAGCGTGGTCCAGGTTACTGTTGAAGTCGCCGGCAGGCACGATGAAGAGTTGCTCGGGGTAGCGGCGGGCGGCGGCGTTCAACACACCGATATCCGTGTCCTGGGCAAAAGGATGCTGCACCGCGATGATGCGCGCGGGACTTGCCGCCGCGTAGGAAATAGCTTTGGCGATCGCGGCCGGATCATTGAAGCTCGTGCGGATCGCAACCAGCCGGCAGGCGTCCGATTCCGTGAGCAGGATGCGGGCCGCCGCCGTGCCGGGGTGGCTGAAGTTCTCCGTCTCGTAGATGTGCAGGACTTTGTAAGGACGGCGGTCGTCGTCCTGAAAATCATAGCCGATGATCTCGCCCTCTCCGTCGCGTGCGAGGCGCTGGGAAATGCCTCCCTCGCGATAATCGAGGCCGGGGCCGATGATCGCGACGGCAACACCACCGGGATCGCGGCCGGAAGGCACCGGTGGATCAATCGTAGGGCCGGCGAGTGCCGCGGTGGCGATAAGCGCCGAGAGAGCCGCAATGCTTGCCCTCATGCCCACCGCCTTTCCGTGGCAGACAGGCCGCAGGTCTTTTCAATTAGCCCGGCAATGCCGGTAATATCGTCCACGGCAAAGACCGGCTTGCCATGGCCGTCAATCATATGGTCGCTCGCGATGCCGACGATATAGGGATCGCTGTTCGCGAGGTGCTTTTCGGAGGCGACAGCGGACCTGCGCACTTCGAGCTTGGGAATGGCCGCCGACTTGTAGCCTTCAACCAGAATCAAATCTGCCGGGGCGAGGCGTGCGGCCACCTCGGCTAGCGCTGGTTCTCCGCGTCGTTCAATCTCTTCGATGATGGCGACGCGAGAACCCGAAACGATCGCCGTTTCAGCGGCGCCGGCGCGGTGATGGCGGGCCGTGTCGCTGTCAGGCCGGTCGATATCGAACTTGTGATGGGTGTGCTTTATCGTGGCGACGCGCAGGCCGCGGCCCGTAAAATGCGCCACGAGCTGCTCGATCAGCGTGGTCTTGCCTGCGTTCGACCAGCCGGCGACGCCGAACAGTGGCGTTGCGCGGCCCGTGTCGTCGTGGCCTGT
>CADECN010000309.1 GCA_902825785.1 uncultured Hyphomicrobium sp.
AGGCCGACCTCGGCCACGTATGGCCGGGCGCAGCCGTTGGGACAGCCGGTCATGCGGATGACGATGTCGTCCTCGCGCAGGCCCGCTTTGTCGAGAGAGTCTTCCAGCGTCGTGATGAGGTCCGGCAGGAAGCGCTCGCTTTCGGCGAGTGCCAAGCCGCACGTCGGGAGTGCGACGCACGCCATGGAGTTGCGGCGCAACGCCGATGACGTGCTGATCTCGACGCCGTGCGTCTTCAATATCTGCTCGATCCTGGCCTTCGATTTGGCCGCCACGTTCGCGAGCGTCACGTTCTGGTTGGCGGTCGCGACGAAATCGCAAACGTCAAGGTCGGCGATTTCGCGCAAAGCGGTGCGCAACGCCAAGCCAGGCCGGTCCTTGATGCGACCGTTCTCGATGAAGAGCGTGAGATTCCAGGGCTTGTCCTCGCCCTTTTTCGCGTCGTGACTCTGCTGCCAGCCGATGCGATCGCCAGTGCCAGAAAACGTAAACGGCTTGGGCTTGCCGAGCTTGTAACCAAGGCGCTTCTCGACCTCGGTGCGGAAGGCATCGAGGCCACGGTCCTCGATCGTGTATTTCAGGCGGGCGCGGGCGCGGTTCTCGCGGTTGCCCCAGTCGCGCTGCACCAGCAATACCTTTTCGGCGACGTCGATCGCCTGCTCGGGCTTGCAAAAGCCCAGCAAGTCAGCAACGCGCGGGAAGGTATTGGTGTCGCCATGCGTCATGCCCATGCCGCCGCCGACAGTGACATTCCAGCCGATCAGCTCGCCCTTCTCGAGGATGGCGATGTAGCCGAGGTCGTGGGCGTAGATATCGACGTCATTGCTCGGCGGCACCGCGATGACGGTCTTGAACTTGCGCGGCAGGTAGTGGACGCCATAGAGCGGCTCCTCGCCCGCCTTGGCGTTGCGCGACTTGTCCTCGACCTTTTCGCCGTCGAGCCATATCTCGTGGTAGGCGCCGGTCCTGGGAAGCAAGTGCTGACTGATCGCCTTGCCGAGATCGTAGGCGGCGCGGTGTGCCTTCGACAGATATGGGTTCGACGCTGTCATCACATTACGGTTGACGTCACCGCAGGCAGCGATCGTGTCCAGGCAGGAGGCGTTGATCGCCTGCATCGTGCGCTTCAGGTTCGACTTGATGACGCCGTGATACTGGAACGTCTCGCGCGTCGTCAGGCGCAGCGAGCCGTTGGCGTAGGTGGTCGCAATATCGTCGAGCTGGCGCCACTGGCTTGCGGTCGTGAGCCCACCAGGAATGCGCAGGCGGATCATGAAACTGTAGGCCTTTTCCAGCTTCTTCTTGCCACGCTCGCCGCGCACGTCGCGGTCGTCCTGCACGTAGGAACCGTGGAACTTGATGAGCTGGCCGTCGTCTTCGGAGATGTTGCCCGTCTCGACGTGGCTCAACCCCTCGACAAGCGTGCCGCGCAGCTGGTGGCTTTGTTCTTTGATAAATTCGTTGCGTGAGCGCTTGTCGGCCATTTTCGTCTTCTCGATGTCAGTAAACGTCGCGCTGGTAGCGGCCAGCCTTCGAAAGCTCTTTCAGTTTTGCGCGGCCCGCCTCTTCATCGCCCTTGGCTGGCTCGGCTAGGATCTTTGCGAGCGTCGCATCGACGTCCTTGGCCATGCCCTTCTCATCGCCGCAGACGTAGATGTGCGCGCCATCCGCGATCCAGGCGTTGATGTCGGCGCGCTGTTCCCACAAACGATGCTGCACGTAAATCTTCTCGGGCTGGTCGCGCGAGAAGGCGACGTCGATCCGCGAAAGTGCATCGGATGCCAAGTGATCCTGCCATTCGAGCTGGTAGAGGAAGTCGTTGGTGAAGTTGCGCTCGCCGAACACGAGCCAGCTTTTGCCCTTGTCGCCACGTTCCACGCGCTCCTCGACAAATGCGCGATAGGGCGCGACGCCGGTTCCGGCGCCAATCATGATGATGGGCGTGTCGCCGTCGGTCGGCGCGCGGCCGAGCGCCTGGTTCTCGCGGATGCGCTGCTGCTCGCGCTCCGGGTCGACGACCGTGCCGGGCGGATCGGCCTGGCGCCAGAAGATCAGGCGATCGGTGAAGCTGCGATCCGCATCCGCGACGGCGCTGGCCTCGCGATCGACGGTGTTGCGGATCGTGGGATCGATCCGATCGGCGCCGGCGCGGCTGAGCAGTGCCGCTTCGCCGGCGGTCTGCGTCTGGCGCTGAACGGGGATGGAGGCGGCAGGGCCGGCACCGCTCGTACGCTGCGGCGTGCGGCCGCCGGTGACCGCATTGCGCGCCTGGTCGGTCGTCGAGCCCTCCTGCGGGCGCGGCGCGCCGGGAGTCGGCGGCCGCAGGCCGAAATCCGGCGGCAACGAGAGCGGCGCGCGGCTGACGACGCGAAACTCGTCGGGCGGATTCTTGTCCCAGCCGGCGGCCTTGCGGACGTCAGTGCACCCGCCGAGCGCCAGGGCGCCGGCCATGAGCCAGAGCGGGGCGCGGGTCGATGCGAGCAGGTTCGTGAGCATGAAGGCTATTTAACCGACGCTTTCGGCGCAAACAAGGCGTCGAGCAGCAGGATGGCGACCCCGATCGTGATCGCCGCGTCGGCGACGTTGAATGCGGGCCAGTGCCAGCCGGCCACGTGGAAATCGAGGAAATCGAAGACCGCGCCGAAGCGCAGGCGGTCGACGACGTTGCCGACCGCACCGCCGATGATCAGCCCGAGCGCCGCGGCCACCGGCCGGATCGGGGCCCGCTTGAGCCAGAAGACGAGGCCGGCCGTGATCGCCGCCGCGATCAGCGCGAAGATCCAAGCCGATTCGGCGGAGCCGCGGTTGAACATCCCGAAGCTGACGCCGTAGTTCCAGACGGTGACCAGGTTGAAGAAC
>CADECN010000310.1 GCA_902825785.1 uncultured Hyphomicrobium sp.
AAGCGACGTCTGAAGCAACCGCGCGGCGCCGTTGACGCCGTGATTGACGCCGGCATCGAAATGCAACACCGCCAGCGGCGGCGTGAAAATCCGTGCAAGTGACGGGTCCCAATAGCGCGCCCGGTAGATGTCGCGCACCGTGTCGTCGGGAATGCGTTTTAAATCTTCAACGAGCCGCGAGCGCGAAGTCGCATCGATTGTCGCCCCGCGCCAGCGCGCGAACACCTGCAGCGTGATCCCGCGATTGGTCGGCCCGCCCGGATCATGCGGATCGTCGGTGAAACCGCCTTCCATTTTGAGAACGTGCGCGAGCGCGATTGCGAACGCATCGTCGCTGCTCGGCGCTTGCGCTTCGGGTGGTGAAACAATGACCCCGCTCTCATCCTGCGTCGCTGTCGGCCAGCGGTATCCCAGCACGCGCGATGCATCGAACGCTTCGACGGTGACGCCATCGCTCTGATTTCCACCCAGAATGAAAACCCGGTCCCGCGCCGCGCCGAGAAAAAACCCGACGTGCCCCGCACCCGGGTCACTGCCGCGCGTCAGCACGATGATCGCACCCGTCTTGCCACTTTCGATTGGCGCACCCCAATTGAGGTACGAGCGCGCAAGCAACGACCCCGTGCCGGAAAGGCCCGCCCGCTTGAGCATCGCGCCCAGAAAAGCGGCGCACCACGGCGTTGCGTCATCCGTGATGTTGGCGTGTCCGGCTTCCGCGAAATAGTCCCTGATCCGGGGCTCCGATTTTGCGCCCGCGATCTCGCGCACGCCGAACTCGGCCCACGCGGCCGCGAGCCATGCTGGCTGATCCATGCTGTAATCCTTGATGGTAATGCGCGCGCGGCGCCTACACGATCGCCGCGCGCCCCGCACCGCGCCCGAAACTTGCGTTGGTCTGGTAGACCTTGAGCGACACGCTCGCCTGCGCGCTGCCGAAGTCGCTCGTCTGTTGTGCGGTCGTGTAGACGGCCGACGGCGAACTCACGCTCACCGTTCGCTTCACCGTCGCGCCATCGAGAATATCGACCTCGTACCTCTCGGCCTCCTCGCCGAGCGGAACGTCGCTCGCCTCCCAGCTGTCGCCGCCTACGCGCGTTCGCCGCTTCCATGCGATTGTGAGATCACCGCTTGCGCGAACGCCTCTGACATGTACCGGCGACAGCGGCCTGAGCCCGTTGCCCGAGAACGTGTGCGCGGTCGTGACATACGATGCATCACCGATGTCGCGATTGCCCGGACCGACGCGCCAGTTGAACGGCAGCTTCACATCCCCGAGCGCCAGCGGCACTTGCGCGATCGCGCCATCGAGCAGCACGAACGGCGCGCCGGCCGCGACCGTCGCCATCGCGCCTTCGGTCCCGAACTGACCGCGCAGCAGTCCGCTCAATTCATACGTCAGCACGTCGGTCAGAACCGCATTCTGGAATTGGATGATTTCCCAAGCCCCGGCTCCATTGCGGATCGCGGCCATGTTCGCGCCGCCGAACAGTGCGAGCGCATCGCACGAGGTCAGCTGGCCTTGTGTCAGCCGCACGCGCACGCGTGCCCGCCGGTCGAACCGTGCCTCCGGACCGGCGAGCAATGTGTCGAGCGTCGTGCCCATGGTTGCAGGCGCCGTCGCCAGCGCCTTCAACTGAAAGCCCGTCACGCCCGGCGAACGATAGACGGCAACGCTGCCGGGCCACGGCTTCTGAAGCGCCGCCACGTACCCGGCTTCCGCCGTCGCCTCCACGTTCCACACCGGCAGATCGAGGAAATGCACGGCCGGCGAACCGCTCTGCACGTGCGGAGCAGCCGCCGCCGGTCTCGGCGCGCCCGCGACCTGGTCGTAGACGTTGACGTCGATACCGATCGCTTCGATATCGCGCGCGCCGTGATCGGACGTTTCCGTAATCCGCAGCGCACGCGGACGCCCTGCCACGTCGAGCGTCACGATATCGCCGGGCTCCAGCGCCAGCGCCGAAGGCGGCAGCGCGAACGCGGCGCGCTCGCGCGCCGACCAGGTCTCGTAAAGCCAGGATTCCGCGATTCCGCCGGCTTGCGGCGCATCGAGCGCGATCGGCAGCTCGGCTTGCGCCACCCGCCCGCTCGCACCCGTCAGACGGCGCGCTTCCGCCACCGCCTGCCTGTAGTCATCCTCTGACGAGATGTAGCGCACCTTGGCCGATGCCGGCAGTTCCGTCTCCTGCCCGCGCGTCAACTCATACAGATCGTCGGTCGCGCGCACCTCGACCAGATCGTCGGCTGCAATCACGCGCCCGCTGTCGCTCGCGCCTCGGTGTCGAAACACGATCCGGCCGCCGCTCTCGACGGAATCGAAAAAGTAGGCGAGTTCCAGCGGCTGCAGCGCTTCGCGCGCGCTCATCACACGATCGACGACATATCCCGGAACCGTTCCGAGCAGCCCCGACACGTCGAAATCCTCAAAGCCGCCGTCCAGCAGAATGCGCAACACGAGCTCGTCCAGCCCCGCGCTCCCCAGGCGGCCGTTGACCCAATGCCCAAGCGCCCAGTTCTCGCCATCGCCCCAATAGCTCGTCTCATTGGGAAACGCCGGATAGGGCCGCGCATCCCAGCAATAGGTGTGGATGTGATCGAGATCGACCATGCGCGCCCCGGTGACGGCCGAAACCGGATTGAGCCCCGCCACATAACCGGGCTTGCTCCAGTCGAAGGCATCGCGAAATGCACGCAGGAAGCGCGCCTGCATCAAGTCGTCGCGTTTTCCCGTCGAATAGTACGGCAGCGCGTTCTCGCTGCTCTTGGGATCG
>CADECN010000311.1 GCA_902825785.1 uncultured Hyphomicrobium sp.
GGCGAGCGGCGTGCGATCTCGGCAGCGCCTTCGTCGTCGGTGGCCACGTTGAGCAGCCCGGCCGAGCGGCGCACGATGCGCGCCAGCTCCTGCGCCGTGTAGAACTCCAGCCGCGCGACGATGCCGAAGCGGTCGCGCAGCGGGTTGGTCAACATGCCCGCGCGCGTGGTGGCGCCCACCAGCGTGAAGGGCTGCAGGTCGAGCTTGATCGAGCGCGCCGCGGGGCCTTCGCCGATCATGATGTCGATCTGGTAGTCCTCCAGCGCGGGGTACAGGATCTCCTCGACCACCGGGCTCAGACGGTGGATCTCGTCGATGAAGAGCACGTCGTTCTTCTCGAGGTTGGTGAGGATGGCGGCCAGGTCCTTGGGCTTTTCCAGCACCGGGCCGCTGGTCTGGCGCAGCTTGACGCCCAGCTCGGCGGCGATGATGTGGCTGAGCGTGGTCTTGCCCAGGCCCGGCGGGCCGAACAGCAGCACATGGTCCAGCGCCTCGGCGCGGCCGCGCGCGGCGCCGATGAAGATCTCGAGCTGCTCGCGCGCGTTGGCCTGGCCCACGTAGTCGGCCAGGGCCTTGGGACGCAGGGCACGCTCCAGCGCCTCTTCGCCGGGCGACGCGGGCGCGGCGCTGACCACGCGCCGCGGGCCCGATCGGTCGGGCTGGAACTCGTCGGTCTGGATGGCCATCCAGTGATTATCGACCGCGCAGCCGCGCCTCCACCATGCGCGGCACGTAGGCGAGGGCGTCGGCGGGCCGGAAGAGGGGGCTCGCGAGCCGCCGTTGCCAGCGCCAATGGTCGCCATCCGCCGTCAGTAATCCTTCGCCGACGACCGGCCGCAGCACGCGCTTGTCGAGCCGCGTCTTGGCGAACAAATCGGTTTCCTTGACCAGGATCTGTTCGAGCAGGCTCGGGTCCGTCACCCAGGCGACGAGCGGACGCTTGCGCCCGTAGGTGACGATCGGCTCGTGATAGACCGCGCGCGGGATCGAGCGCAGCGGATTGCGCACGAAGCGCAATATCGAAATCGTCAGAGGCAGCGCCCGCGCCGCCGGCGTCACGGTCGGCGGATAGAGCGCGTCGGTCTCGGTCTTGAGCTGCACGGGCGAAAATTAGCACGCGATCGAAGGCAAAACGATGGGTGCGCCCGGAACCCTCTTGAAGGCGTGCTGTTCCCCAGGGAACAGCCCATGGGCGCACGACCGCGCCATGAGGTAACATGCGGCGGCGAGGCTGCCGGACAAAGGAGCGGTGGCGCTGGGTACGATGCCCATTCTTGCCAAACGCGATGGCACTGACCGGGGCGTCCATGACGACCTCGACGTCGCCCTATTGTCGGTCGCAACCGCCGTTCCCTCGCACAAAATCCTGCAAAGCGAAGCCCTCGCGCACGCGCAAGCCGTATTCCCGCAACTCGGTCGACTCGACGGCCTCTATACAAGCACCGGCATCGAAGCGCGCTATTCCTGCGTGCCGGCCGATTGGTGCCGCGCCCCCCACGGCTGGGAAGAGCGCGCTACCCTGTTCCAGAGCCACGCGGTCGATCTGCTGGAGAGAGTTGTCGCCGAAGCCATCGAGCGCGCCGGACTGAGTGTCGGCGATATCGATATGGTCGTGACCAACACGATCACCGGCATCGCCGTGCCGAGCCTGGATTCGCTGCTGATCGACCGCATGGCGTTCCGCGCCGACGTCCAGCGTCTTCCGATATTTGGGTTTGGTTGTGGTGGCGGCGTCGGCGGCTTGTCGCGCGCGGCCCAACTCGCCCGCAGCCGGCCAGGCGCCAACGTGCTGTTCGCGACCGTCGAGCTGTGCAGCCTGTGCGCGCGGCCCAACGATGCAAGCCTTGCCATGTTCGTCTCGGCCGCGCTGTTTGGCGATGGCGCGGCCGCCGTCGTGCTCCGGGCCGCTCCGTCGTCCGACGCGCCGTCGCGCTGCGCGATCCGCTTCGTCGGAGAGAAGCAGTGGCCGGGAACGGCACGCGTCCTTGGCTGGGATATCCGTAATGACGGCTTCGGCATGGTTCTGGCGCCCGAGCTTCCGGCATTGATGCGCGCGGAACTCGCACCCGCCGTGACCGCCTTTCTCGATCGGCACGACTTGGGCGTAACCGACATCGCCGGATTTCTGTTTCACGCCGGCGGCCGCAAGATCCTGGAAGCGGCAGAATCGGCCCTCGCCATCGGGCGTTCGCTCACGCGCCATTCCTGGAACGTGATGCGCCGCTACGGCAACATGTCGTCAGCCACCGTACTGTTCATTCTGCAGAACGCGCTCGATGCGGGAGATTGCGGACAGCAGTTGCTGGCGGCCTTCGGGCCCGGCTTCTCGGCTTATTTCATGGTCGTTCAACTGCTGAAGCGCCAGCAGCCTTGCGCGCCGCCAGAGCCCCGTCTTCCAGAATGATCTTGTAGTACAGCACCGCCGACCAAACGGCGGTGAAAATGGCGCCAAGCGCGAGCGCTCCGAACATGGCGGGGAGCAGGAAGGTCTCGGCCACTGTCACGAGATAGTTGGGATGCCGAACGAAGCGGTACGGCCCTGTGCTCACGACCGGCGCGCTCGGAAGCGTAATGATGCGATGCGTCCAATACGGTCCGAGCGTCGCGATGATCCAATAGCGCGCGGCCTGCAGGGCGAGGTACAGCGCGAGCACGGGCAGCAATATGAGAGCGGCCGCCGGAATGAGAAAGAAGACGGCCGCCAGCCACGCCAGGTACGTGACCGCCGCGACGGGATAGAAGTCGCGCCCGGTCTCGCGCCCACACC
>CADECN010000312.1 GCA_902825785.1 uncultured Hyphomicrobium sp.
TGACTCTACGCGCGCGCCGGTGGCGCGTCCACCCCCTACAGTGGACACCTCCCCGCCAACGGACACGAGGCACCGCATGAAGACCTACCGGATCGCGACCATCCCGGGCGACGGCATCGGCAAGGAAGTGATACCTGCCGGACGGCGCGTGATGGAGACCCTTGCCGCCGCCGGCGCGACACTTCGCTTCGAGTTCGAGGACTTCGACTGGGGCGGCGACCACTATCGCCGGCATGGCGCGATGATGCCGGCCGACGGCCTGGACGCGCTGCGCGACAAGGACGCGATCCTGTTCGGCTCGGCCGGCGATCCGGACATTCCGGACCACGTGACCCTGTGGGGCCTGCGGCTGAAGATCTGCCAGGGCTTCGACCAGTATGCCAATGTGCGCCCGACGCGGATCCTGCCGGGCATCGAGTCGCCGCTTCGCCGCTGCGGCCGTCGAGGAAGAGCATTTTGGTCATGCCGTAGCTGCCGTGTTCTTCGCCCGGGTTATAGAACACGACGCCGTAAAGTCCGTGCAGGCGGCCGTAGAACGCTTCGCCTGCGGGTTCCGTCCACCCGCGCGATTTGGCTGCCGTCGACAAGCTGTCAATGGACTGCTCCCAAGAGAGCACAGGTTCAACGGGCTTCGTCTGGTCGAGCGGCGTGTGATCATCGAAGGCGTCGGGCGTAAGCGTCGCGAACGTCGAAAGCAACGGACGCACCACGATATCTGCAAGGTTCATCGAAATGGAACTGAACGCCACGATGAAAAGGATGAGCCACAGCCACAGCCCGAATGCGCGATGAAGATCGACGTTGAGGCGATAGCTGCTTGAGCCAAATTTTATGCGCCATGCGGGCTTCCACCGCTCCCACCAGGTACGGCGCGACGGCGTCATGCCGTATGCCGTTTCCTGAACCGGCAATGTGCGCCGCGACGGCAACGTCAGGTAAAAGCCGACGAAGCAATCGATCGTCCACACGATCGCGATGATGCCCATGAACCAGTAACCCCAGCGGTCAATGCCGCCGAAGTCCGGAATGTGCATCGAGTAGTGCAGCTTGTAGAGGAACGGTAAGACATCCTCGCTCGACAGCGAGATCTTGCCCCAGAAGCGCTTGCCGACGTGCTCGCCCGATACCGGATCGACGAACACCTGATTGTAATCGATATCGAACGGCTCGCCGGTCTTGGGGTCGATCCTACCTTCAACGCCGATGACCGCGTTGTGACCGGCCTCGAACTGCAGCGGGAAATATGTGACGACCACACGCGGATCGGCCGCTTCGACGGAGCGGACGAGCGACAGCGGTTCGCGCGCGGCGCCTTCGCTCTTGGCATCGAACAAATGCGGATTGAGCCATTCGTCGAGCTCGTGGTCCCACGAAATGATCGCCCCGGAGATTCCGGAGAGCGTGAGAAACACGGCTATGAACAGACCGGCCCAGCGGTGCAACAGCCCGAGCGCTTTGCGCATGGTCCAATTCCTACTTTCACCCCACGCCAACGCACACTCGGTTGGGTCGTCGACGCTCAGGCGCCCGCTTCAGCCGCCTGCAAATCTATTGTCTACTCTTGCAGGATGCAAATATTGCGGTCACCAGCGATACCGCAGGCTGCCGATCATGGTTCGGCCTAGGTCGCGGTAGCAGTAGTCGGACTGACAAATGTCCTTCTCGGTATCGAACACGTTGTTGACGTTGAACTGCAAGCGGGCACCCTTGAACTGCGACCCTAGCTCTTCGAGATCGTAGTGTGCCGCGGCGTCGACCAGGGTGCGAGCCTCATTCTTGAACGTGTTCTCGTCGTTGCCGAAGCTCGTGCCGATGTAGCGCACACCACCACCAAAGCCGAGCCCCCGCGCGGACCCGCTCTGGAAGGTGTAGTCGGCCCAGATCGACGCCGAGTGATGCGGAGTGCTGGAAAGCGTGTTGCCCGCGACGCCTTCGCTGCCCTCAACGATCGTCATGTCGATATACGAGTACGAGGTCAGGACGCTGAACCCGCTGCCTAACGACGCCGCAACTTCAATCTCGAATCCGCGCGATCGCAGGATGCCCGCCTGCACCAGGCGCGACAGCTGAACGCCATCGCGTTCGAACGTTTCCGATACGAGCCCGTTCTCTTGTTCAATGTCGAAAATGGCAGATGCCACGCTGATGTTGGTTCCGGGCGGGGTGAACTTGAAACCCACTTCCTTGGATTTCGAGGATGTTGGGTCGAACGCGGCCGCATCATCAACTTCGGGCGGATTTGTGCCGGCCGTCGGATTGAACGACGTGGCGTAGGCCACGTAGGGCGCGAAGCCGGAGTCGAACAGGTAGCTGAGAGCGATACGGCCGGACCAAGCCTGATCGCTCTTGTCTTGTGACGCGGTGCTTGCCGGTGTCTCCTCGTCGCCGGCGAACCACCAATCGGTTTCGGTCCTGACCCAATCGTGCCGCCCGCCCAACGTCAGCAACCAGCGGTCCAGTTTGATCTGATCCTGCAGATAAATGCCGACCGCGGACAGGTGCTGAGACGTGCGCGCGATAAGCGCCGGATCCGGAACGTAGCTTGCGCCGTAATTGAAATTGACGAGTGGCGGAATTCTGCTGCCGATCACAAGGAACCCGTCCTCGTCATAGCTATCGGTCTCGAAGCCCTCATCTTCTTTATAGCTCAGATAGCTTGCATCGACGCCTGCAAGAACCGTATGGCGCAGCCGGCCCGTCGTGAACCTGGCCTCG
>CADECN010000313.1 GCA_902825785.1 uncultured Hyphomicrobium sp.
CAACTGGACGAAAGCACCGTTGCTGCCAAAGCCGGCGTTGTGTACCCACTCGCCCTAGCCCGTCTTGAGGGGTCGGGGATTGCTTGGTAGTTGGTGCGTCGATGAATTCGACGAAGAAATTGCGTGAAGAGGTCGAAGCTGTGCAGCGCACAGCGTCGGGTCGGCGTCGGTATGGTCCTGAATTGCGAGCACGGCTCGCGGCGGCGCTGCAAGAGTGGACGGCAAGTGGTCAAAGCGTCGGGTCGTTCGCCCGGGAGGTGAACGTGAACGCTCAGCTGTTAGTGCGCTGGCAAGTCAAGCGCGTGAAGTTTCCCTCGCCGGTCCGCGAAATTTCAGTGAAGGCGGAGCCAGCGCCGGCATCTCCGGTCCGCCTAGCTCTTCCGTGCGGCGCGGTGGTGGAGGGGATTTCGATCGCCGACCTCGTGGAGTATTCGCGAGCGCTGGCGCGGCGATGAACACGCTGCCTGGGTCGCGCATCTTTGCGTATTGCGAACCGGTGGATATGCGCAAGCAGTGGGATGGTCTGGCCGCGCTGATCGAACAAGAGCTGAAACAGAACCCCCTGTCGGGCTCGCTCTATCTCTTTACGAACAAGCGTCGCAATCGCGCCAAGGTGCTCTACTTCGACGGCACGGGTGTGTGCATTTTGCAAAAGCGTCTTGAGCAGGGACGATTTGCAGCGCTGTGGCATCAGACCGATCAAAAGAAGCTTCCGCTGAAGAAGAGTGAGCTCCATCTATTTCTCGAAGGCAGCGATTTAATCGGTCGTTTTCAGGTGAGTCCACGCATTTTGTCTGACATAGATCTTGAAGTGTCGGACCAGAAATGATCAATAGAAAGAGTGAGTGCGCGAGTCGAGAGCGAAAACGATGTAGAGACACTCCGGCAGATGGCGAAGCTTCTCGAGCTTGAGAACTCGCTTCTTCACGAGCGCATCGAGTCGCTCGCGAAAGAGAACGCACAGCTCAAGGGCAACGAAGAAGCTGCGCAGCTCACGCTCGAGATCCAATCACTGCAGGAGCAGCTCGATGCTGCCAATCGCCGGCTCTACGGCGTTTCTTCGGAAAAGCGCAGCGAGAAGGCGGATTCCGCCGAGAAGAAGCCGCAGATGGGTCACGGGCCAACGCCGCAGCCTGACCTGCCGATGCGCGAAGTGCACCACAAACTGACCGACGAAGAGCGGTCGTGCCGCAGCTGCGGCGGCCACATGGATGAAATCCGCGGCATGACCGACGACTCGCTGTGCGTCAGCCTCGTCCGTCGGCAGTTTTTCATCCAGAAAACGATGCGTGCGAAGTATCGCTGCACGTGCGGTGGCGACATGAAGACCGCGGGCGCTGGCGAGCTGATGATTCCGGGCGGTCGCTACACGGTCGACGTGGCGGCGCACGTTGCCGAGCAAAAGTATCTCGACCACGTGCCGCTCGATCGGCAGCGTCGCTCGATGAATCGCCAAGGTCTCAACGTTTCGACGTCGGCGCTCTGGGATCAAATCGATGCCCTTGCGACCGAGCTTGAGCCGGTCTACGACCTTTTGAAGCAGTACATCCTTTGCGCCGATATCATCGGCATGGATGAAACCAACTGGTACTTGCTCGATCAAAAACCCCGCAAGACCTGGTGGGCCTGGACGCTTACGTGTCCAGGCGCTGTTTGCTACGAAATTGCGCCGAGTCGCTCCGCGAAAACGGCCCATGCACTCATCGGCGACTTCGAAGGAATCATCGTCTGCGATGGCTATCGCGCCTATGAAACCTTGCGCAAGCTTGCCGGTGAAGACTCGCTCACCTTGGCCTTGTGTATGGCCCACGCCAGGCGAAAGTTTGTCGAAGCGGAGCCGAATTATCCGCAATGCAAAGAAGCCATCAAGCTAATCGGCCAGCTCTTTGCCATCGACAGAGACACTGACAACCCTGCGCTTCTCTCGGGTGACGAAAAGAAAGCGGCGATGGATGCGCGATTGAAAGAGCGCCAAAAACGCGGACCACCGATTCTCGATGCGCTTCGCGAGTGGGCTTTCGAACAACGAGGCCTACCGAAATCGGCGTTACGAAAAGCTATCGATTATCTGCTCGGCCATTGGAAATCGCTCACCGTCTTCCTCGAGGAACCGATGGTCCCGCTCGACAACAACGCGAGTGAGCGCGCCTTGCGTGGACTCGTCGTCGGGCGAAACAATCACTACGGCTCCCGCTCCGAGCGCGGAACACGCGTCGCCGCTATCCTTTACTCCATCATGGAAACCGCCAAGCAAAACCGAATCGATCCGCACCAGTGGGTCGTTAATGCCGTCGCCATGATGCGAGCCGAAACCGGCGTCATACCGCTCCCACTCGCCTAGCCGACGCGCCTAGCCGAACTGCGCCGCCGCTGCAAGACCGGTGCGGCGAGTGCTTACGAAAGTTCGTGCCAACCCGCGGGAGCAACTGAGCAACTAACCCCGGTCCGGAGGATCTCCGGAGGATAGGTCCGGAGGATAGGAGGACAGGAGGACACCAACGGGAGTAACTAACCCCGGTCCGGAGGACGCACTAACCCGGGTCCGGAAGATCGCAAGGGGCCGGAAGATCTGGACTGCTAACCAGCCGGCCGCGGTGTATGGCGGGGCCGCTGGTGCTCGGGTCGGCGCGTCGGCGGCGTCCTCGCGGGAGTTTTGTTGAAGGTTAGAATTTTCTCGTGAGTTGTTAGAGATGCTGAGGTTGTTGC
>CADECN010000314.1 GCA_902825785.1 uncultured Hyphomicrobium sp.
GAAGGCCAGGACTTGCAGCAGCGAACTCGCCTGCGAGGCGGCGCGAAACGGCTGTTTCGAAATCCTCGACCGCTGCTTCTTCGCCGGCTTCCTGGCGGGCGGCTTGGCCAAGCTCATCGCCAATCTCGCGTGCGGTGATCACGGATGCCGGGCTGAGCGCAGCCGCGCGGCGAAGCAGATTTTCGAGTTCACGCACATTGCCCGGGAAGTGGTGTGCTTTGAGCCGTTCGATCGCCGCGGCGTCGATCGACTTCTCCGGCAGACCTTCGCGCTTGGCGCGCACGAGAAACGCCCGCGCGAGGTCGCCAACATCGTCGAGACGCTCGCGCAACGGCGGCAGGCGAATGGCAACGACGTTCAAGCGATAGAACAGGTCCTGACGGAACGACCCCTGACGCGCCAGGATCGCGAGATTGCGCTGCGCCGAAGCAATGATGCGCACATCAGGACGCTCGCCAGGGTCTTCGGCGTGCAACAACCCAGCGAGCCGCGTCTGCGCATCGGCAGAGAGTTCATCGATGTCTTCGAGGAAAAGCGTTCCGCCTTTGGCTTGCGCGACTTTTCCGTTGGGACCGAACAATTCTTGATCAATGTGCGGCGCCGCAGCGCCGGCGAGGCTCACCGCAATGTAGGGGCCGTTCACGCGGCGGCTGTGGTCATGCAGCGCACGCGCGACGCGTTCCTTGCCCGTGCCGCTCTCCCCTTCGATCAGAACGGTGAGATCAGTGCCCGCCACGCGCGCCATCACGCGATAGACGTCCTGCATCGCAGGCGAACGGCCGATCAGCGGCAGACGTTCATCCTTTTGCGCCTTGCCGTTCTGCGCGCGCAGCTTTGCATCAGGCTTGCCGTCAAGTGCGCGGCGGACCGCGGCCATGAGATCATCCAGATCGAACGGCTTCGGCACATAATCGTAGGCGCCGGCGCCGGCCGCCGAAAGCGCTGTAGCCACCGTCGATTGCGCGCTCATGACGATAACCGGCAGGCTCGGCCGCGCCGCACGCATGGACGGCAGCGCGTCGAACACGCATTCGTCGCCCATATAGACGTCGCTCAGAACCAAGTCGCCTTCGCCGTCGCGCACCCATTTGGCCAGCGTCGCGACGTTGCCAGTCGCGCGCACCGCGTAACCTTCTTTGCTCAGCGCCTGCGAGAGCACGAAGCGGAGCGAGGAATCGTCGTCGGCGAGAAGGATGTTTGCGCTCATGGCGTTTCGTCCGGTTCGATGGGGAGGAGGATTTTGAAGGCTGTGCGGCCTGGCGCGCTTTCGACTTCAATGCGGCCGTCGTGACGCGAGATGATGTCGGCGGCGACCGTGAGGCCAAGCCCCATGCCGCCGGACTTGGTTGTGGCGAATGCCTCGAACAAGCGGTCGGCGACGTCGGGATGCAAACCCGGGCCGTTATCGACGATCTGCACTTCGAGCTGCGCGCGCGCCGCGCCGCTCGCAGCAGAACGAACGCGTACGCCGGGGCGATAAGACGTCGTGATGGCGATCTCGCCGTCAGCTTGGCCGGACACGGCTTCGGCAGCGTTCTTGGTGATGTTGAGGAACGCCTGGATCAGCTGATCCAAATCGCCGCGAACCTGCGGCAGGCTCGGATCGTAGCGCTCGCGCAGCATCACATCGGGTGCGCTGGAGCCGATCAGCTTGCGCACCCGGTCGAGCGCTTCGTGGATGTTGAAGAGGTCAAACCGCGGTGGTTCGAACGAACCGAACGGATCGATGCGATCGGTGAGGCGATGGACGCGGTCGACTTCATCGCAAATCAGCTTGGCCAGCGCGGCGGAGTCCGGATCATCGGCGCGCGAGATGAGCTGCGCGGCGGCGCGAATGCCGGCCAGCGGATTGCGCACTTCGTGCGCCAGCGTGCGCGCGGCAGAGTTCGCTGTCGCGGGCGGCGCGATGCGCGATCGCGGCGCGTGTGTCAGCACCAACGCGATGTAGCCGTTCTCCCCCACCGGACCCGCCGCTACGGTCGCGCGGCCCAGCGCAAAGCCGGGGCCTACCAAGGCTACGTCCGACTCCGCCACTCCGGACGCGCCGTTGAGCGCCCGGCGCGCGAGCGCGATGATTGGTGCGTCGGAGCCGAAGATTTCGTCGAGCCTGCGACCCAGTAGTCCGCGGCCCACGCCGGCGAGCAGATCGGCGGCAGCGGCATTGACGAAGCGGATGCGCTCACCGCTGTCGATGCCGATAACGGGCGCTGGCAATGCCTCGATCCACCGTTCGGCGTCCGGCGTGACCGGGCGCATCGGTTGGGGGCGGATCGCGGAGTCGTTCATGCCGCGATCGCCTCTGGTTCGGCGTCCTCGAAGAGCCGGATCAAAGCCTCCCGTACAGGGCGCGGGTCCTCGATCATGCAAATGGACTTGCGCGTCTCGCGCGCCTCCGCGCCAAACACGGCGTCGATAGTCCAAGCGATGTGTTTGCGTGCGACGCGCGCGCCGTGAGCGCCGTCGTAGAACGCGAGGCTGTCATCGTAGAGCTCAAGCAAGCTCTGCAGCAGACGCGCGCGCGGCGGCGCGCTGATCTCGCCGCCATGCCGAAGCGCGCGCTCAATCGCTGCTGGGAGCCACGGCTTGCCCTGCGCCGCTCGGCCGATCATCACGCCAGCCGCGCCGGAGAGCTCAAGTGCGTGGCGCGCGTCAGCGGCGCTGGCGATATCACCGTTCGCGATAACCG
>CADECN010000315.1 GCA_902825785.1 uncultured Hyphomicrobium sp.
TTAAGATTGCGCGCTGATTTTGGACAGAGGACAGGCCGACGCTGTCTGAGAGGTTGCGGAGCAGCCCAACTACCGCGCGCATTTTTCTTGCTTCGGCACCGGTGCGCGCCGTGCTCCAGTTTACCTTGAAACTAAAGGCAATTATCCTAGCCGACAAAAGCCGTTGGCGCGCAAATCAAACGCGCCGAAGGCAACGTGAATCGCATCGCTTCGTCACCGGCGCAGGACTGTTTCAACGAAATCACGTGAACGTGCGTGCACAGCGCACCGTCAACCCGACTCCGCATTGCGTCGAACCGCTTGCTGTTAGCCCAACGGTACGAGTACGGACATTATGGAGTTGGGACTGTGTTTGGGCGCTAACGCATTTCACTTACTAAAGCGGCGGTGTCGCCCGTTAAATTGGAAACAAGCGTCATAAGGAAATACGAACTCCTTCGTTCGGCCCCCGCCAAACTTGTGCTTCGGCGTGGCGGGATCGAGCCGCATCCATTCGCACAAGTTCGTAGGCTACGAGTGGCCGTTCGACGTCGCGGGTAGTTGGGACCCGAGCCTGGCGTTCGTCATGGCCGGCGCAATTGCCGTCACCAGCATAGGATATGCGGTCGTCGCGCGGCGCGCGGGCCCATTGTTCGCTGAAGCGTTCCGCTGGCCCGAAGCTACGGGCATTGATGCCCGCCTCCTAATCGGCTCGGCGATCTTTGGCATCGGCTGGGGATTGGTGGGCTTGTGCCCCGGGCCGGCAATTACATCGCTGCTTCTCGGTGCGCCCGTGGTCTATGTTTTTGTTCCGGCCATGGCAGCGGGTGTTTGGTTCGCGGCGCGGATTTGGCCTTGGCCCCGCGAAAAGCGGTGACTTCGCGCCTTTACGCCGCGAGGCGGCGAGGATCGGTTAAGGCACGTTCGTTGGTGCAGCTGGATAACGACGTGAGGCCGGCGTCGGCGATGTCGGTCCAGTGGTTAACGACCTTCTGCGCCTGGTTGCGGTAGTCGTAAGCCGTGGCCGACCAGAAATTCAGAAGTAGCGGCCACGCTTCGGCTGGCGACTTGCAGCTCGCGATCTCCTGTCCAAGCTTGATTTCGGCGCGACCGCGTCTCTCCAAAAAGCTAAGACACTCGGCGTTGAGCGCAGACGCAGCTGAGAACAGGGTCGAGTTCCAGAAATTCATGGCGTCAACGACGGGTTTCATGGACGAATCGGTCATCGCCATCCACGGGGCCTGCATCTGCGTAAGATTGGCTCTGAACGCGTGCTCTGAGAATAGTTGGGTCATCACGGCACCTTTTGGTTAAGCGAAAACCGGAAATGGAGTGAGACTATCACTTGGCGGACCGTTGCCTCGCCGCGATTGAGCTATGTCAACAGAAGATCGAAAATCGCGGGTCAGACCAAGTATGCTGGACCTAAGTGCGTGGCCGCCCGCCCGATGACGTGTCTCGCCATTGCGAACCATCATCTCGCCCTGCACAAGCGAACGAGATCGAGGGATTGGCGATGAACAGCGTCGTGTCGAGGACTTGAATCGCACGGGCCGAAATGCGCGCCGCATACGCCGCCCCGGCATGGGCATTAGAGGTACCGTCGATGATCAGGCTCTCCCGAACCGAACCGGCCTCAGCATGTTTGGACGGCCGAATTTTGTCAGGGTGCGGCCGATAGCCGATTAAGGATGCGCCAGCGTCCGCCCGGCGCCTGCATCACGAGCAGCGTGCGGGTACGCTTGGGCTCTGAGAGGCCTGCGGCGCCACGACACATCCACCGGCAAAATCGTTCCAAAAAGCCCTGCGGATCGTTCAAGCCGTCAGACAGCCGCCGCCGTAGCGTCTCGCACAATCCAAAAACTGATCCGAGGCTCTTGGGAGGACGGCATGAGCACGACGACCGCCGCAGCATCGAACAACGGTTCGAGCGAAGGCAATTTATATGATGCGGTTGTGATCGGCGCCGGCGTTGCTGGGCTCTATCAGGTTCATTTGCTCCGCCAGATGGGGCTGTCGGTGAAAGCCTTCGAACTCGGAACGGGCGTCGGTGGCACCTGGTACTGGAACCGCTACCCGGGCGCCCGCTTCGATTCAGAAGCCTACATTTATCAGTACTTCTTCTCCGAAGAGCTCTACAAGGATTGGAGCTGGAGCGAGCGTTTCCCGGGCCAGCCCGAAATCGAACGCTGGCTGAACTTCATCGCCGACCGCTGCGATCTGCGCAAGCAGTACGAGTTCGGCACGCGCGTCGAGACCACCACCTACGACGATGCGAAGAAGCGTTGGGTCGTCAAGACGGACAAGGGTGAAACGGTCGAAGCACAGTTTCTGATCAGCTGCGCCGGCATGTTGTCGGCGCCGCTTGAGAACCGCTTCGAAGGCCAGAAGACATTCAACGGGCCGATCTTCCATACCGGGCGCTGGCCAAAGGAAAAGCTCGACTTCGCCGGCAAGCGCGTTGGCGTTGTCGGCATCGGTGCCACCGGCATCCAGGTGATCCAGACGATCGCCAGCGAGGTCGACCAGCTTAAGGTGTTCGTGCGAACGCCACAGTACGTCATTCCAATGAAGAACCCGAAGTATGGCCCCGACGACGTGGCGGCCTACAAGGCACGCTTCCAGGAGCTTAAGGACACG
>CADECN010000316.1 GCA_902825785.1 uncultured Hyphomicrobium sp.
CTATTTATCAGTGATGACATTTAGAGTTTAGATCCGCGCTCCTGCGTGAGGAGCGCCTCGGGCGGCGCGAACGTGCTCGACGACTACGAGGTTTCGATCCGCGCTCCTGCGTGAGGAGCGACTTGATCGGAACTGGCCGTCAGCCAGAGCAAGCTGGTTTCGATCCGCGCTCCTGCGTGAGGAGCGACGAGATCATCGGGACAATTGGCGGCCCTCTCCGTGTTTCGATCCGCGCTCCTGCGTGAGGAGCGACCAAGGTCCGCGTTTTCGGCAAGGTGTGGACGTCGTTTCGATCCGCGCTCCTGCGTGAGGAGCGACGTCCGGTTCGTGTCGCGCTCGACCATCGTGAAATCGTTTCGATCCGCGCTCCTGCGTGAGGAGCGACTGCCCGGCGTTCCATTTCGGGCGCGGCATCAGCCAGTTTCGATCCGCGCTCCTGCGTGAGGAGCGACCTCCGCCGCCGATCTTGAGCACCAAGCCCAAATGCGTTTCGATCCGCGCTCCTGCGTGAGGAGCGACCGAGGTCTCAATCCGCGCGATGTTCGCCGAGTGGTTTCGATCCGCGCTCCTGCGTGAGGAGCGACTCGGTGCGGCTTGGGTTCTGAGCCGATGGTTTGGTTTCGATCCGCGCTCCTGCGTGAGGAGCGACGAGGCCCCCGGTGACTGCTTGGTCCTCACGCGGGTTTCGATCCGCGCTCCTGCGTGAGGAGCGACCCCCCCTCAAATAGAGAACTGAACCAAAAAGGCAATTTGCACTTGATGAGCGAAAGGCCTTCGCAAGCCATGCGGTAGGAATGACTGGCGAGAGGCCAATGCAATTTTGGTTAACGATATCAAAGAGCACCATCCGCGCGAACGTTCCGATGACTGGCGACACGCTTGGGGTTCGCACACGATGCCAGTGCTTAAACGATCAGAGCACCGTTGAGGTCGGTCGCCGGCTTGGCGCCCACGTGTTCGATTTTCCTCTCCCAGTTCGCACCCAGATAGTAGTAGCGAAGGCTGTCCACGTCGCGATCTATGATGCCCTCGAGGCGTGCCTTGAGACGGACCCACTGCGCAGGATCGACCTCGATTTCGAACACCGAGTACTGCACGCGCTGGCCGAAGTCGCGGCACGCTTTTGCCGCGCGGCGTAGTCGCTTTGCCCCGCCCGCGGACGTCACGTTCACATCATAAGTTACGAGGACGAGCATCGCGGCCCTATTTCCAGAACCAAGGAGGATATGCGTCGAGATCGCCGCGCAAGTTCCGGGCCAGCATCTGCGCTTGAACATACGGTACAAGACCGAGCGGTATCTTTTCTTCGATAAATGCGTGCAAGCGTTCTTCCTTCTTCCGCTCCTGCCAAGCAGTCAGCACCGCCTTGCGGGCGTCGTCGGTCATCAGCACCGCGCCGCCTTCCCGGGATTCAAAATCTTTTGGGCCTACTTGCTTGCGGTTGATCAGCGACAGAGCCAGCCGGTCGGCCAGCACGGGCCGTAATTCTTCCAGGAGATCAAGGGCGAGGCTCGGACGGCCAGGGCGATCGCGGTGCAGGAATCCTACCGCAGGATCCAGGCCCACGCTTTCACAGGCGCTGCGGCAATCATGTGTCAGCAATGTGTAGAGAAAGGACAACAGAGCATTCACGGCATCTAGTGGCGGACGGCGCGATCTCCCGCGCCATCGCATTTGAGGCTCCGACACGCGGATCAAGTGGTCAAACACCGAAAAGTAGATGTTAGCGGCTTCGCCTTCGGAACCGCGCATGCGGTCGGCATTGTCATCCCTGAGTTCGACGCGCCGGAGGATATGCGCGAGCCTGTCCGTAGCGTTCACAATCTCGACGCGATCGGTCTCTGTATACTGCGAACCATAGTCACGCAGCGCGCGCATGAGAACGGAGCGCTGATTGGCCACTTTGCCGAGCACGAGCGAGCGCACGACATCCTCCGGCGCTTCGGACGCGCGGTATTGCGCACGGCGCAGCAGAACATTGCCGCTCACCGGACCCTCGACGCGCGCTGCAAACCGCCCATTGCGATCTAGGAGGACAATCGTGATACCGGCTGCCGCGCACGCCCCGATCAGCGGCGGCGACAGGTAGATGGCGCCGAACACGACCACAGACGCCAGCATATGCAAGGGTATACGCGCACGCTCGACAGATTCGACGTCGGCAACCAGGTTTTCTCCATCTTTGCGCAGAGAGGCGCCCTCAGTCGTGATGTAGAGGGTATTGAGGAGCTTCTTCATAAGGGTACGGCCAGCAGTTCCGCCAGCATGCGGCTACGCCAAGCGAGCGCCGGCCGTGCCACCGCGCACGGACGGCACAATTCAATGAGGGAACAGGCGCGGCACCGTTGCTTGTGGGTCGTTGGCGGTGGCGTAACGCGAGACGTGAAGACCTCGTTCAGCGTCGCTATGGTTTCTTCGGCCAGGAGGCGCAGTTCCGCATCGAATGCAACGATCACCCGGCGTTTGGTTTCCGCGTAGAACAACGCGCCTTTGTCGACTATCCGGCCGGTCATCTCTTCGAGGCACAGCGCTTGGGCGCACAGTTGAACCTCGTCGGCACGATGAAGCTTCGGCTTGCCGCGCTTGTACTCGACGGGAA
>CADECN010000317.1 GCA_902825785.1 uncultured Hyphomicrobium sp.
CCAGCTTGGTGCGCACGCCCTCGAGACTCTTGTTTTCAAAGGTGAGAATGGACGCGCGCTCCGTCAAGCGCTGATAGGCCTGCAGACCGTGCCGGCCGTAGACGGCATGATAAGCGAAATAGGTCGATGCCGACAGGCAGGCAAGCAACACAAATACCTGCTTCAAGGGCCGGTTGGACCTATTTCGCCGATCATGAAAGTGGTTACGCAGCAATCTGACACGTCTCCAAGAGCGCGTGACGCGGAGAACATTTGGGTTCTAACACCGGGTGATTTAAGGCGGGGTAAAGCCGCGTGCAGATCTGGACCACAAAAGCAAAACGGGGCCCTGTGGGCCCCGAATTTCGTCGTTTGCGGCCGGCAGGACCTAGAAGCGGTGCTTCACGGAACCGCGGATCATCAGGTCCTGATCGCTGTCGATGCCCTGATTTTCTGGTTCCTGGGCAGCCTTGCCCTCAGCCGCGCCGTAAAGCAGCTCAAGCCCGAAATCCATCTTCGGAAGGGTTCCGAGCTTACCGAGGCCCGGAATTCGGATTTCCGTCCCGGCGTCCGACTTAGGCGCCTGGGTGGTATCTTGCACGCCCGCTGCTGGCGCATCCGCCGCCGGCGGCTGCACTTGCACTTTCTGCTCATCAAGAGCCAGCGACGCAGTGCTCGCCGCAGCTGCCAAAGCTGCGCAAACGCCTACGACAAAAGCAAATCTTCTCACGTCAACCCCGCCATGCCACGAAAGCACGCACATGCTGTATGTGTGCGTGCTTGCAGCCGGAAGTTCAACGGCTATCTCGCCTCATTCGGGGCGTCCGCGACGTTTGTCGGGAGAGTGTTGTTGAGGGGCCATATTGCTCGCTCGCGCCAACGATAAGTCACTGGCAGCAAAAGAGATTTGGGTTGTATGCGGGAGTTATTGCTCTCGGATCGAGCGCGCTACGTGCATTTCGCTTGGACGCCCACTTTGCAGAACCGAGCGATTTCGGGGCGTGACGTAGAAAAGCCGCCGCTGAGACAGCGGCGGCTCCATGTACTGCCCGAGCGCGGGTTAGAACTGGATGCGGGCGCCGGTAATGACCACGTCGAAGGCGTCCAAATCCGTTTTCGCGTTCGTAAAGCTCGTCACGTCGCCATCGGCGTGCCGGTAGATGACGTAGAGGTCCATGGCCGCAGCGTCGATGCTTTGGACGACGCCAGCCGCCCAGTGATCGACATCCGATTCCCGGACAGCCAAGCCGTTGACGACGCGAGTCGCCTCGGGTGTTCCGGCCTCGTCGTTGCGAAATTCGCCAAAGACCACGGTCTTTCCGAGCGGGATGAATTTCTGCTCGATACCGCCCTGAATGAACCAGGTCGTATTTGTGTCTTCGGCGTTGGCCGCAACATTGTCGTCGTTCTGCTCGCCGAACCCACCGTAGACGTAGACGCCGGTCGGTTTGTGCTGAACGGTGGCCGCCGCACCCCACCACTGACAATCGCGCCGTCCGGCTATTGAGGTGCAGGAGCCGGTGTTCGTATTGTCCGTGCTCTCGCCGTAGCCGACGCGGCCCTGGACGGCGAAATCGCCGACCTCGCCCTTGTAGACCAAAGCGGCGTCCCACATGTCGTCCTCGCCCCAGGCGGCCGTGACCAAGAAGCCCGCGAAGGTCGGTGAGTCGTAGCGGACGACGTTGCGGCGGCCGCTCTGACCGGGTGTGTTGTTGTTGAAGCCGCCGAGGATCTGGCCCCATTGGACGTTCTGGTCGACACCGTTGACGCGCAGATCGAATGCGCCAAGTGCCACGGCTGCCGCTTCGGCGTCGGCGTAGTTACGCGTATTCACGCCATCCGCGTCGTCCAGGAGATGGTACGTCGCCGTACCATCCAGTCCGACCGAGATTTTGCCCAGATGCTTGCTTTCGATGAACCAGCTCGATTTGCGTAAGTTGAGCGTGTTCTGGGCGGAAGGCGAGCCGTTGTCGTTGTCCTGGGAAAAGGAACTCGACTGACCACCCTGGACGCCTATTTCTATCGTGTAACCGGCGGCCCACTCCTCGTCGATCTTGGCTTTGCCGGCGAATTTAAAGCGGCTCTGCTCAAGCGAATTGGTGCCGACGTAGACATTTCGCTCGCTACCGTCGTCCCACCAGAATGCGGCTTCGTTGACCCAGCCGGAGATGGTCAGCGATACCTTGCGATTGCCCTTGCGCGCCGTCGTCGCTTCTAGTTCAGCGATGCGTTCCTCAAGGTCGGCGCAACAATTGCCTCCCAAGTCAGCTGCCATGACGGGAGACACGCCGACGGCGATTGTCCCCGCTATTGTCGCCAATGCGAAATTGGCAATTAGATACGGTCGTTTCGAAGACATAGCGTCCCCCTGCGTGTTCGATTGTGGAGAGTTGCCAAGCCCGCCCAGACCGAATCGACGTAGGTCAATGTACTGTCTGTCTTTCTTCCCTTTCCGTTGTTTCTATCCCCTCTACTTAAAGGGAAGAGGACCGCCTATCGGCGGCCCTCTCATTTTGCCTTTGCAGACGGCTAGGAAAACTAGAAGCGGATGATCGCACCACCGACCACGACATCGAGATCGTCGACGTCGAAGCTGACGAGACCGCCGCCGCCATCAG
>CADECN010000318.1 GCA_902825785.1 uncultured Hyphomicrobium sp.
CCAAGGCGGGTCTGCCGTGGACATCAACTTTAGCGTCGCCGGCGGCGTGACCTTCGAAGGCATTGGCGTTGAAGACGACGTCGACGATGACGGCGACGGTGACGTAGAGGGCGAACCAGATAACGACGTCAACGACGACGTTTCGGCCAGCATCCGCGGCCTCGGTGCAGCGCCCACCGTGCACGTTCAGGCCGACGCGTCCGCGGACCTGCTGCTCGGCCCGATCGCCGGCGCGGGCGACGGTTTCGGTCTCTGGAATCGCGGCGGCATCACGTCCGAGGGCGTGTACGACGGCATCGTCGCCACCGCGATCCGCGTCGAAGGCAATGGCATTCGCACTACCGACCTCTCCGCGGGCATCCGTAACGACCGCACGATCGTGGCCACGTCGCGCGAGGCGAATTCGTGTTCGATCTTCGTAGGCAACAATGCGATCGTGCCGACGGTCGAAAACCGCCTTGGCATTACCTCGACGGTCATTTCGGAAGGCGCCCACGACGCCACGGGCATCTATTTCGGCGCGGGCGCGCAAGCGGGTGCGGTGAACAACACCGGCACCATCTTGACGCAAGTGTTCGGCGAAGTGGGCGGCGCTTACGGCATCGTCGACGACTCCAACACGGTCGCAACCATCACCAACAGCGGCACGATCTTGTCGCAGGTTATCGCGACCGACAGCGACATCACTGATGATATCCTCCCGGTCGCCAACGGCGCGACCGTGGCGATCGATGTCTCGGCATCCACGATCGACGTGACACTCAATCAGAACCCTGACGTGCCGTTCAATGACGATGACGGCGAGGACGACGACGAAGAGAACCGCCCCGATGTCCTCATCCTGGGCGATATCCTGTTCGGGACGGGCGCGGACACGATCAACCTGGCGGCGGGCCAGATCATCGGCGATGTCGCCTTCGACGACGGCGCCGACGAGTTCAACATCACGAACGGCGCGAGCTATACCGGCCGCCTCACCGATGGCGACAACAACCTGACGCTGAACGTTACGAACGGCGCGCTGAACCTGCGCGGCGGCACGCTGAACATCACGGAAGCCACGTTCGGCGCGAATTCCATTTTCAATCCGCTGCTCACGACGGACGGTGATTCCACGCAGGTGATCTCATCCGGCTCGGTGACATTCGCGGTCGGCGCCCAAGTGCGCCCTGCGGTGCCGGTTGGTCTTCCGGATTCCGGGTCCACCGTGTTCCTCACGGCCAATGGCGGCCTGTTCGGCGGCGCCAACGTCGTCAATCCCAACATCACAGGCGAAGGCGTTCCCTACATCTACAACCTCGCGGTCGAACTCGTGAACCCGATGGCCGCTGATGGCGCGGTGAACGGCCTTCGCGCTGTGTACGACATGAAGACCGCAGGCGAACTCGGTCTCAGCAACAACCAAGCAAATGCGTTCGATCCCATCATTGCAGCGCTGCGTTTGAACGACGACGCGGCCGAGGCGTTTGCGGAACTCGACAACCAGTTCGACTTCTTCGACGCTTACGAAGACTTGCTGCCGAGCTATGCCTCAGGCGCCGCCGAAATGGCGACGACGGCGATCCAGCAGATGCAAGGCGCAAGTTCGAACCGTCTCGCGGCGACGCGTTTGCAGGACCTCGACGAAGTGTCGGTGTGGGCGCAGGAAATCGCCTATGGGCTCACACGCACGCCGCCGAGCTTCCAAGGCCAAGAATTCCGCGGCCACGGCTTCGGTCTTGCCGGCGGCATCGACGGCCCGCTCAACAATGGCGGCATCTTCGGCATCTCGGCATCGTTCATCACCTCGGAAGTGGAAGAGCCGGGCCGGCCCGAAGGCGAGATTTCGACCACGTTCGGTCAGCTCAATGCTTATTGGGGCACTGCCGTGGGCCCGGTTGACCTCGACTTCGTCGGCGGCGTCGGCGCGGGTAAGATGCAGTCACGCCGCTTCGTAGAAATCGGCGACACGTTCAGCGCGCTCTCGGAGGCCGATTGGTGGGCGTTCGAAGGTCACGGATCGGTGCGCGCGTCCGTTCCGCTGCGGATGGGCGAGATCTTCACGATCACGCCGCAGACGCAATTGACCTACGTCGCGCTGAGTGAGCAGGCCTACACCGAAAGCGGCGGCGGCGACGCGATCGACTATGACGTTGATGATGCGATGTCGCAGCGGCTTTGGGGTGATGTCGGCGTCGAACTCGGCGCGCGCCTCAACTTGCGTGGTGGCGCAGTGATCGCGCCGCGTCTCTTCGCGGGCTATCGCGCCAACCTCATCGATGAGGAAGCCGAGCGCACCTTCCGCTTCGTCTCCGGCGGCGACGAATTCACGCTCACGGACGAAGGCTTGGGCGACGGCGGGCCGCTGGTTGGCATCGGCTTCGACGCCACCAACGGCTATTCGACATTCTCGCTCGGCTACGAAGGCGAGTTCGGCGATCAGATCGAGCGTCACAGCCTGAACGCGGCGATCCGCTTCCGCTTCTAAACGCAGCGCGTCGGCACAAACACGAAGGGGCGCTTCCATCGCGGAAGCGCCCCTTCTTTTCTTCGCGTGGCGCTTTAAGCGAAGCTCGCCAGCGTGGCTTCAGCCGCTTCGCGCTTGCCGGCGCCAA
>CADECN010000319.1 GCA_902825785.1 uncultured Hyphomicrobium sp.
CCTGGCGGCGAGTTTAGGCGCGCGTTCCCGGGCATCTGGAGCCAGGGCAGCGACCGCATCGAAGCAGCGCGCGAGGCGGCGGCGTATGCGCGGTGCAACGTGGTGCTGAAAGGTCCTGACACGGTAATCGCGGCGCCGGATGGGCGCGCTGTCGTCAACACGACGGGCACGTCTTTCTTGGCGACCGCCGGTTCCGGAGACGTGCTGGCCGGCATCATCGCGGGTCTGATCGGGCAGGGCATGGATAGCTTTGATGCGGCCTGCGCGGGGGCCTGGCTGCATGGAAAAGTCGCTGAGATCGCAGGGCCGGGGCTGATTGCTGAGGATATGACTGAGAAATTGCCGCTTATCCTCAATGGATTGGCCCCTCCAGCCCTGCGGGCTACCTCAGCCAACTGATCCGGCCTGTTTCAGGCCTTGGTTTTGGTCTAACCCTTCTGCCGGGACACACGCCTTTAAGGGGTCGGGACAATGGTTTGGTGGTGGTGGATCATTCCGGGCGTCGTCGCCGTCATCGGATTGGCGATCGCGTTGAGCGGCCTCGGTTGGATGTTCCGAGGTCGTCCGTTCAAAGGCGGGCGGGGCGTGCTTGGCGGTGCGGTGTTTCTCGGCATCGGCGCCATCGTCGGCCTGCTTGGGCTCAATATTCAGACTTACCACCGCCTGACCTACGAGCGACCCGTCGCGACCATCACGATCGAACAGAAGGGGCCGCAATTGTTCGAGGCGACGGTTGTTGAACCGCCGTCAGAACAAGACCCCGACGGCATCACGCGTGAATTCGAAGTCCACGGTGATGAGTGGCGCATGGAAGCGCGCGTGCTGAAGTGGAAGTCGTGGGCGAATGTGCTGGGTCTGGATTCGCAGTATCGGCTCGATCGCTTCTCAGGCCGCTATCGGGAAACGCAGCAAGAATTGAATGCGACGCGCAGCGCGTATGACATCCGCCCAGAACGCCAAAGCGGCATCGATTTATGGCCTGTTGCACGCGAATACAGCCGTTACGCACCACTCGTGGACACGCTCTATGGCTCCGGCGCGTACATGCCGATGGCCAATGGTGCGACGTACGAAGTGCGCATCACGCAAAATGGCTTGATCGCGCGCCCGACCAACGAAGCGGCGGCGGAAGCGTCATCGAGCGGCTGGCAATAAGTACGCGCCGGAACAGAAGTCAGCCTTGCGGCCGCGCCAGGGCTGCGCGAGCCCGCGCGCGATGAGGCGCTCGGCCAGATCGACGCCGTCCACGTCGATGCGCGCAACGACACGCCCATAGCGGTCGCGCCGACCGGTTGGATGAGCCTCAACACGTCGCGCGCTGGCGATCCATTCGCTGACGTACGCGCTGGCGGCTTCGGCGAGCGCGCGCTCCTCGGGCACTCAGCACGTGCTCCGCGCTCGGGTGCGTCGATGTTTTCGACTCTGTACCGATCATCTCCGTCCCGGAGGGTGTCGCCGTCGATCGTGGCCGGCTGAGCCAAGGTGAGACCGACGGCGACCAGGAGGAGGGCACAATTCATGGTTGTATATGAATACAACCCAAAGGCGCAATTCAGGGTAGAGCAACCCCAGAGCGTTCAATCTGTGGATTACCGGTCTGAGTGAGATGGTGCGGACGGCGGGAGTCGAACCCGCACGCCTTGCGGCGCTGGAACCTAAATCCAGTGCGTCTGCCAGTTCCGCCACGTCCGCACGTTGGGCAGCGGGTTTAGGGGGCCTCTGGGCCGGCGTCCACCATGCAGGAGGCCGCGTGGACACCCGTTAACGCGCATGCAATAAGCCCGCCTTTCCTGAACAGGGCGCCCGGCAAAGGACTTGCAGCGCGGCGCCGCTATGTCGAGAGCCCGTCTAATGCAGCTCACTGAGCGCCGTTCCGAAGGTCTTCTGCGGGTTTACGACGTTGTCGTCCCGGCCGCGGAGCTTCAGCAAAAACTCAACGCCAAGATCGCCGAAGTGCAGCCGCGCGTGCGCATCAATGGCTTCCGTCCGGGCAAGGTGCCGGTCAGCCACATCCGCAAAGTTTACGGCACGTCGATGATGAAGGACATCATCGACGAAGCCGTGCAGAGCTCGACCAAGGAAAGCCTCGGCAAAGTGCGCGCGGCGTCCGAACCGTCACTCGATCTGAAGAGCGACATCAACAAGGTGGTCGCGGGTTCGGAAGATCTGCAATTCGAACTTTCGCTCGAAGTGATGCCGGATTTCGAACCGGTTGAGCTGAAAACGATCTCGATCACGCGCCCGATCACACCGGTGACCGACGAGCAGGTCGACAGCGCGCTCAATGATCTCGCCAAGGCGCAACGCGGTTTTGAAGACAAAACCGGCGCAGCCGCGGACGGCGACGCTGCGATCATCGATTTCGTGGGTTCGATCGGCGAAGAGAAGTTCGACGGAGGCTCGGCCACCGACTCGCAGGTCGTGATCGGATCGAAGCAATTCATTCCGGGCTTCGAAGAACAGCTCGTCGGTGTGAAGGCTGGCGATGAAAAGACCATCAAGGTGCAATTTCCGGAGGACTATCCGGTCGCGCACTTGAAGGGCAAAGACGCGCAGTTAGAAGTCAAAGTGAAAAGCGTACGCCAGCCGAAGC
>CADECN010000320.1 GCA_902825785.1 uncultured Hyphomicrobium sp.
AATGAAAGTGCACGAACCGCAGGGAAGGAAATGGTACGAGCGCTCCACGCAGCGCTGGATGCGGGACGCGCGATCATCGTCGTGAGCGAGTCGGCCGTTGGCTCAGTCAAATGGGCGGGAATACTGCTTCAGGCACTTTGTATGCTTGTCGCCATCGCCATGGTTCACAGCGATAACCGCCGTGCCTGCGGCATCTCTTTGACACTTTTTGGAGCAGGCATCGCTCTGTCCGTGCTTCTCATCGCCGCCTATAGTCGCCCTTTCACGGGCGGGAACGCCGTCGGGCCGCAACTCCTCAAGCAGGTCATTGCAAGCCCCGCGCCTGATGCAGCCCCAAACCCTTCGCAAGTCCGCTAGCGATCGGGAACGACCGCCTGATCGTTTCTCGCCTGCCAATCGGACGCGATAAGCCAGATATTCGCGGCCTTTTATCCTGCCGATCGCAAACTCGGAAATGCGTCGGCGCGCTTAGGGCAGCACCAACTGGCCTTTGTACTTGCCGCCGAAAAGGGTGTCCGTCAGCCCCTCGTACATGTACGTGCCGCCGCCGCTGGCGCCTTTGAATTTGCCGGTGCCACCGGTGTACGCATAAGTGTACGCCTTGAGTTGCGAACCTTCTTCCCAAGTCATCGACGCCTTGTCTCCGCCTTTGTAGTCGTTGGTGCAGGTTCCGGAGCCCTTCCAGCTACCGTCGGGCATGTACTCGTATTTGCCTGCGCAATTTTGAACCAGCTTCGGAACGGCGGAATCATCGGGGATGAGGACGCAGCGTTGCGTCAGATCGATCAGCTTGTGTCCCTTTTCAGGCTCCGACTCCTTCAACGTGTCGTTTATGCAGGCGATGGCGCCCGCTTCGTTGATAGTCTCGCCAGCGTTCGCCGATCCGGCGACAAGGACAGACAACATTGCAAGCAATGCGCCTAACGGCCGCTTTAGGTCCATGGTGTCCTCCTGCGAAAACGTTGCCGCGCCGGCAACCTGAGCAATGAATGTAACCGCGCGCGTCGAGCGCGCGTCGCTTGCTGCGAAGCCGTAATTCAGATCAGGAAAATAAAGTCGAAGAGATGAGTACGATAGCCAGCAACAGCGCCGACGTCTTAGCGAGAATGTTCCAGAAAATTGACCAGCCAGTGCCTGAGGGCATCCTCAGAAACGTGCCTTTCAACGCGCCTATGACCGAGTGATAAGCAATAGCAAGTGCCGATATCGACACGACGAAGATCGTAAGTAAAAGCGCAACGGAATAGAAAGCTATTGGCTCAGCACCGAACTCCGTATTGAGCTCCCTGTTGAGTTCCTGCGACGCCATGGTGTCCCGTGATTGCCGTTCGGCTTCGTTCAGATCCAGGAGTGGCGGCTCGTATGGCGACCTGCCTTCGACGCCCGCTGGCTCGTCCTGGCCACCACCGGGCCTCGGCGCTGGCACGTCGGATTGCGCCAGCAGACAACTGGCGAAAAGCACTTGAGCCAATAGCGAAAGGACAACGGCAACGTATTTCATCACTGGCTCGCTACCCGGCACCACGATCGAAATGAACTCCGTTGATCATGTCACAGCCCACCTAGTCCACCCCGCGGTTCGATCGCAAACTTGCCGATCTCCGACTTACCATCTTTGGGTCGCACATCGGCTTCGACTCCCGCCGGTTCATCCTGTGAACCGGAATGGGGAGGAGAATTGTTGTCCGCTGGCGGCTGAGCTTCTTGAGTGTTAGCGGGCGGCTGTGCTTCGGACCCAGGCTGCCGTGTATCGTCCTGGGCAAACCGCATCGAACCTTGTTCGTGCGCGCTCGCATCCTGTGCGATCGAAGCTAGAACACTCGCGAAGATCAACCAGACGAAAGCAAGACCATATCGGCGCATCGCTGACACTCCCCAAGCTCGATACTAATGAGAAAATCCCAACTTGCGCATGAACCAGGAATACCACGACTCTTCCGCCTTGGTGGGGACAGCGCCCTCGCTATCAGCCACCTGGGTCGTCGTTGAGCCCTTGTCGGGATTGCTTGCTTCGACGCCTGCAGGCTCGTCTTGGCTGCCACCAGCGGGAGGAGCCGCGGACTCGGTTGGCGGGGTATCGGCCGGTTCCACCGGTTTGGTCGGTGGCTGCCCGGTTTCTCCGGCTTCCTGTGCGACATAAAACGGCCGACCGTCGGCCACGACGACGTCGCCACCGAAAACAGCGAACAACGCGAAGGGTGCCACGGAAAAAGATCGAAAGAGGTTTTTCATATCGAGGCCTCCGCCTCTCGGTCAGAGCCGAACCACCCGGAACGAATTGAGTGCCCCGCCGTCACCGCTAAAAACCACACTGCTACCGTCTGCATCATCGGAAGCGTTTGATGGAAAGAATAAAAAATAATGGCGTCCACAATTATAAGCGCGATCAGTCCTAGCGTCCAGCTAACGAAACCGAGCAGAAGGCTCTGCTAGTAGAACCAGCTCACGAGCACGCCGACGAGGTCGACGCCCATGGTAATGTAGATCGTCCGCGTCCGGCTTACTTCTGTTATCTCACATGGCGGTACGCCGATAAGGCCGTCTGACATGTGGTAATGACAGAAAACCTCGGGCTT
>CADECN010000321.1 GCA_902825785.1 uncultured Hyphomicrobium sp.
AGATCGGTCATACGCTAAGGCGAGACGGCCTCGACTCCGTATCCCGCAGGACGGTCGTGCCGCTGAGCAGAAAGTTGCAGCTCCTCGGACACGCGATGGCTCCTTGGACAGGAAGAGACGAGGCACGTTCCGAGCCTTGCCTTCCTGAATCGCAGTTTCTTGTAGATGCCCTAGTGACGAGGGCGGGGCCCACGCTGCGGATAAGTCCGACGCCTTGGTGGCATCTGCAGTCACGCGCGATCTGGGTTTTGGATCTTTTCGAGCAACTCGAAAGGCGACAGCGCAGCACGCGTCGGGTGCAAGCGACGCCCCCAGCCGCCACTACACAACGCGCGTTTGGATAGGTGTGACGATGAATACGATCGATAGAGATGCCGAGCGCTCTGCCATCCCCCTGCTCGATCAGGTGGCCAATCCTCAAGAGTTGAGGCAGCTACCCGAGTCGACGTTGAGACAACTTGCTGATGAGCTTCGCGCTGAGACCATAAATGCCGTTTCAGTGACCGGCGGGCACCTGGGCGCGGGACTTGGTGTCGTAGAGTTGACCGTCGCACTTCACTACGTTTTCGATACGCCTGCCGACCGCTTGATCTGGGACGTCGGCCATCAGGCTTATCCGCACAAGATATTGACGGGCCGGCGCGACCGCATCCGTACCCTGCGTCAGGGCGGCGGGTTGTCCGGCTTCACCAAGCGTGCGGAAAGCGAATACGATCCCTTCGGCGCCGCGCATTCGTCGACATCGATCTCGGCAGGCCTCGGCATGAGTGTCGCCCGAGACCTCAAAGGCGAGTCGCACAATGTCATCTGCGTGATCGGAGATGGGGCGATGAGCGCGGGCATGGCCTACGAGGCCATGAATAATGCAGGTGCACGTGACGCAAGGCTCATTGTCATACTCAACGACAACGATATGTCGATTGCGCCGCCAACGGGCGCGCTTTCGAACTACCTCGCGCGGACGACGTCAAGCGGCACCTACCTCCACCTCCGCGACATCGCCAAGCAGCTCGCGAAGCAACTGCCGAAAAAATGGGAACGCAGAGCCGCGCGCATCGAGGAGATGTCGCGCACGTATTTGAGCGGTGGCGCGCTGTTCGAGGAACTTGGCTTCTTCTATGTCGGGCCAATCGATGGTCACGATCTAGAAAGGCTCCTGCCGGTCTTAAAGAACGTCCGCGATACCAAGCAGGGTCCGATCCTCCTCCATGTCGTGACCCAGAAAGGCAAAGGATACAAACCGGCCGAGTCCTCCGCCGACAAGTATCACGGCGTAGTGCGCTTCGACGTGGTCACGGGCGCGCAAGACAAGCCAAAGGCGAAAGCGCCGGCGTATACGCGGGTATTCGGCGAAAGCCTCATAACCGAGGCTCACAAGGATGAGCGCATTGTCGGGATCACCGCAGCGATGCCTGACGGTACAGGTATTGACCTGTTCGCGCGAGAGTTTCCGAAGCGAGCATTCGATGTCGGAATCGCCGAACAGCACGCGGTTACGTTTGCTGCGGGTCTTGCCGCGGACGGTATGAAGCCGTTCGTCGCGATTTACTCGACTTTTCTGCAGCGCGCCTACGACCAGATCGTTCACGATGTCGCAATCCAGAAGCTGCCGGTGCGGTTCGCAATCGATCGCGCGGGATTGGTGGGTGCTGACGGCCCGACTCATGCCGGGTCGTTCGACATAGCCTATTTGGGTTGTCTGCCCGGAATGACGATCATGGCGGCGGCGGATGAGGCGGAACTCCGCCATATGGTCGCGACCGCCGCAGCTTTCGGCGACGGACCGATCGCCTTTCGATATCCGCGCGGAGAAGGAACAGGCGTTTCGTTGCCGGCCGAAGGCAGCCCGCTCAAAATCGGCAAGGGGCGAATTCTGCGCGAGGGTTCGACGGTGGCACTCTTATCCCTCGGTGCGCGCTTGGGAGAATGTCTGCTCGCCGCGGACCAGCTCGCCGCAATGGGGCTGCCGACAACTGTAGTCGACGCGCGTTTTGCAAAGCCGCTGGACAACGATTTGATACGGCAACTTGCGCGCAATCATGAGGTCCTGATTACGATCGAGGAGGGCTCGGTCGGAGGTTTCGGGGCGCAAGTGATGCAGTATTTGAGCGATCAAGGCCTGCTGGATCGTGGTCTGAAGATGCGCTCGATGGTCCTTCCGGACGTGTTCATGGATCATGACAAGCCTGAAGCGATGTACTGCAAGGCCGAGCTCAATTGTTCAGGCATTGTGAGAAAGGTGCAGTCGGTCCTGGTCAGCGATGGAGCCTATCTGAGCGAGGGGTTGACGGCTTGATCCAAGGCTGTGTGCGGAGCGGTAAATGTCGTCCAGCCCCCTCATTTTCCTAGAGTTCTTCGTTGTGCTGATGTTCGGCCTGGCCTGGCTCATTTTGGAGTGGGTCGCCAAGAAGCACGACAAGCCGCCGGCAAATACAAAAAGTGACCAGGAAGCGGCCGATTGATGACTGGTGCTGTATTCGTCGCGGCCGATAGCCATGGAACAGGCCAACCGCCGCGCCATCTCGGTCACCGGAGTTGACGGGGTCGGCGCAAAGGTGGAA
>CADECN010000322.1 GCA_902825785.1 uncultured Hyphomicrobium sp.
AACGAAAATCAGACGAAGCGCCTCGCCCGCGCCGTAGGTGTGTATACCGAGAAACACCACGAAGAACGCCGCATAGACCAGCGGGCCATTTACGCCGGAAATGCCATAGGCATTGGCCAGGGACTCGCAGTAGGAGCCGATGAATACCGCGATAGCCGCCGGCGCGATCGCGTATTCGATAGCAATCGCCGTTCCCGTGAGAAACCCTCCCCACGGCCCGAAGGCGCGCCGCGCGAAACCGTAGCCACCGCCGGCCGTCGGCGCGATCGTCGCAAGCTCTGCAAGTGCGAAGCACATGCAGGTGTACATGATCGCCATAAGAATAGAGGCGATCATCAGACCGCCCCATCCACCCTGCTTCAATCCGAAATTCCAACCGGCGTAGTCGCCGGAGATAACATACGCGACGCCTAGTCCGACGAGCAGAACCCAGCCCGCCGCGCCGCGCTTCAATTGCCGTTGCTCGAAGTACTCTTTGTCGACCTTTTCATATTCGACACCGCTCGACGATTTCGTCTCCATTGTCCCACCTGCTTATTTTGATCTGTTTGATTTTTGAATAGGTGAAGTACGACGCATGCGGTCGAGGCGCGCCCAGCCGGCTCGGCGAGGACGATCGCATGTCATTTGCGGAAAAAAGCTTTGGCTACAGCCCCTATGCCCACCGTCCTTTGCTCATGCGGCCAGCCCCTGCGCATGCTGAAGCAAAGCATTGCCCGCTCGCGGCGGCGCCAGCTTGCCTGCCGTATCCGTGAGCCCGATGCCTTGCAGCCATTGATCGAATTCGGGTGCCCGCTTCAGCCCCAGCGCCTCGCGCACGTAGAGCGCGTCGTGAAATGAGGTCGACTGGTAGTTGAGCATGATGTCGTCGGCGCCGGGTATACCCATGATGAACGTGACGCCGGCGGCGCCCAGCATCATTAGCAGGATGTCCATGTCATCTTGGTCGGCTTCGGCATGGTTCGTGTAGCAGATGTCACAACCCATCGGCAGGCCGAGCAGCTTGCCGCAGAAATGATCTTCAAGACCGGCACGGATGATCTCCTTGCCGTTGTAGAGATACTCGGGCCCGATGAAGCCGACGACCGTATTGACGAGCAGCGGCTTGTATTGCCGCGCGACCGCGTAAGCACGCGTTTCAATGGTCTGCTGGTCGCAACCGTGATGTGCATCTGCAGACAATGCAGAACCCTGCCCGGTCTCGAAGTACATGACGTTGTCGCCGACCGTGCCGCGCTTGAGCGATAGAGCCGCTTCGCGCCCTTCCTTCAGCATATCCAGTGTCACACCGAACGAGGCATTGACCGCCTGTGTACCGCCGATCGACTGGAATACGAGATCGACAGGCGCCCCGCGCCGAATGGCTTCGATCGTCGTCGTCACGTGCGTCAGAACGCAGCTTTGCGTCGGAATGTCGAAACGACGGATCACTTCGTCCATCATTTCAAGCAGCACGGTAATGGCGGAGACGTTGTCGCTCGCCGGGTTGATGCCGATCACCGCGTCGCCGCAGCCGTACATCAGGCCGTCGACCATCGAAGCGGCAATGCCCTTCTTGTCGTCGGTCGGATGGTTCGGCTGCAAACGCGCCGACATATGACCCGGCAAACCGATCGTATCGCGGAACTTGGTAATGACGACGGCCTTGCGTGCCGCCAGCACCAGATCCTGGTTGCGCATGATCTTTGAGACCGCGGCCACCATCTCGGGCGTCAGACCCGGCGCCAGTTTCGCGAGCGCGTCGCTGCTCGCCTTGTCCGAAAGCAGCCAGTCGCGAAACTCGCCGACCGTCATGTGCGCGACGGGAGCGAATGCGGCGCTGTCGTGCGTGTCGATGATGAGGCGCGTGACGTCGTCTTCCTCGTAGGGAACGACCGCCTCGTTGAGGAACTGCTTCAGCGGAAGATCAGCGAGGGCCATCTTGGCGGCGACGTTCTCCGCCGCCGATGTCGCACCCACGCCGGCCAGGACATCGCCAGATCGCGGCGGCGTCGCCTTCGCCAGCAGGTCTCTGAGATTGGAGAACGTATAGTTGGTACCGCCCGCTTGAATTCTGTACATATCCGGCTCCTTGGCTTCGCGCCGTGGTGCGGCAGTTTGGTCGAATAGCGTTCAGTGCTATAATGCGCTCCTTGTGAACGCTTGCAACATGCTCAATGCGTGCCTCTAGTTTTTGGCTCGCTCCAGTGTACCCTTTTGCGGTGCGGCGGAAGCGGCCCCCGCCTGTGCCGCGACACCCTCGATGTATGCCGTCATCGCCGCCTCGAACGCGACGTCGGGGTCGAGTGTCTTGAAGGCGGGAATGAGCGTCCGGGTGGCCGCATAGGCATGGTTGTCCAGCGCCATAAGTTCCGCTTCGTCGGCTTGCGTGATGGGACGCAAAAGACCCTCGGCCTCGGCGACCGCAAAGCCGAGCACAAACGAATAATAGGCAAGCCCGAGGCCAGCCGCTTTCTCGGTCGAAAGCCCCGCCTTGAGCATTGCCGCGTACACGATCTCGCTTGCGACGTGATCCGCCGGCCCCGTTGCGTGATAGCGGAAGTGAAGATGGATCGC
>CADECN010000323.1 GCA_902825785.1 uncultured Hyphomicrobium sp.
ACCGGCTCGACGCGCCGGTCCGCGCCGGCGCCGTGGCGGCGGCGCGAGCGGCCGCAATCTTCTTTGCCCGCATCTTCGCCGCGTAGCTCTGTGACGGGCGCGACTGGTAGGCGGAATATCCGTAGCCATAACCGCCGCCAAAACCGCGTCCGCATCCGCGTGCATCGGCTGCGCTCGAAAGCGCGGGTGCGGCCAGTGCCAGTGTTGCGGCGATGAGCGCCGCTGACTTCGTGAACATGGGTACTCTCCCGAGTGCTTCAGTTGAGGCGGCCAAAGGCCACCGTTGACCGAAACTCCCACGCGAAAGACCTCCGCACTGTTCCTGTCGGTACAGTGCGGTTGTCCAGCCCCAGATCGTATTTGGAAAGGCTAGCCATTCGCATCGAGTGGCCCAACACAAGGCCCGCTGAATGAGCGCGCCGCCCGGGCATTTTTTGTCGGCCTCTGCCTTTCAGCGTCTTATCTAACGCTCGCGGCTTTATGAAATTAGTTAAATGCCTTTGGACACCCGCCCGGATTATCCTTATTGGATATTTAGGTTCAGGTTATTTGTCGAACATTTCTGCCTGATTTGCATCCTCTATATCATCCGACTGTCCGGACAATAGTATCTTGTTGGCTTGAGCCAACTGGGCCTCAAGATCGCCTTTCCGAGTTCTCGGCAAAAAATGAAGTATTAGTCCCTTATTTGCTCGATAAACGTCACCCTCCTTCACGACGAGTCTCTTTTTTCGAAGAGACTCTAAGTCTCTGTAGACGGTCCTGTCTGTCAGATTGGCATATTCTTCAGCGACCATAGGACTAAGGTGTCTCGCCTCGTCCGTTGCAACGTCGCGGTCGGCTTCGGTAAGCGCCAAAACAAGATCGCGTTGCCGCTTTTCCGCTTTTGACAGCTTGCCCTTGAATCTGTCGTGCACGTAGTTGATCCAGGATACCGACCACTGCTGGTTCTTCACAACGGCTATTTGCTCTCGGAGCTGTTCAACAAATCCATTCACTGCGTATTGCATGAAAGGAAGAATATCACCGCCGGATTTGGATGCTTTGTCTAGCTCCAAATAATATTGGGGACGCGTGCGATTATAGTGATTGCTGAGCAGGTGGCATGCGGCAGAGGGCACGCCCGCTTCTAAAAGTACTCTAGCCTCTATTAAGCGCGCAGTTCGTCCGTTTCCATCTCCAAATGGATGGATCCATACAAGATACAGATGGGCAACAACGGCTTTCACGAGGCCATAGACAATCAATTCGCCTTCCGGTGCTTTGAAAGTTGGTCCATTTAGCCAATAGCAAAGGTATTCCATTAGACGATCGAGCATGTCTACGGGCGCGCCTCTATACCCAGGCACACCCACCTGAACTTTGGAATATTCGCCAGGGCTGACGTGATCAGCGACTGGAAGCCCGTCCAAGATTTTCTGGTTGTATGCTTTGACGTCGGTCTCGGAGATATCTGCGACGCCATCCTTTTCAACGTAGTCAAGTATTTCGTTTACTGCTCCGAGAATGTTGGCGATCTCGCGCTCGGCGTAGGTCTTTGCTTCCTTCGGATCCCGATTCTCCCTTACTATACGGAGTACTTGTTCCTCCGTAAGCGCGTTGCCTTCTATCGCCGTTGTTGCGTGGACGCCCTTGGCGAGAAATACGAAGTGCAGCTCCCTTGCTACTGGCGTGGAAAGCGGTACGCCCGCCAAGTGATAACACTTGGATTTTGCTTCACCGAGCAGCAGCCAAAGGGCAGGACTCGCGCGTCGCATTTCGACCGAAAACGTAATCCACGGGTGGGACGGGCACAGTGGCCCTATTTTTGTCATCCAAGTTGACCAGAAATAATCATATCGATCAACATGCTAGTATGTTTTGTCGGAAAAAATGTCAACAAGAATGTCAAACGCTCTGCGCTTGATTGAGCACCCGGATCATTTCACGCTTGAGTGCGGTGAGTTGCGCTACTCGCTCACTCCACCGGCGTCACCGTGTACCCGGCCTCGCGCACCAGATGCACAAGCCCGGTCTGTCCCGGCAGATGCAGCGCACCGACCGCCACGAACACGCTGCCCTTCTCCAGAAGCGATTTCGCCGCGTCCCGCATCGTCGCGTTGCGGTCGACGAGCAGCGTCTTCTGGAAGCCATCGAACGCACTCGCGGGCGTGCCCTGCTCGGCGGCCAACGCGATCTGAAACGGCATCGCCGCGTTGATCCGCCGTTTCAGATACATCTGAACCAGCGTCTCCATCATGTCGTCGGCGCGGTCGGCATATTTGAGGCCGACCTTCAGCATCTGGATCTGCTGATCGTCGGGTACGGCGGCCAGCGCGCCGAGCTGCGATTCGACCGTCTCGAGCCCCGTCACTTCCAGCCCGTTCTTCTGCGCTTCCTCCGCGACGCGCATGTCGAGCACCGGCGCGCCTGACGCGACTTGCTTGCGCTCGCAGTCCGAAAGCGACAGCAGCATGCTCACGATCCACGGCCGGAACATGCCCGCGAATTCTCCCGGCATTCCCGATTTCGCCACCAGCGACTGAACCTTCTTGAACTCGTCCTCGTCG
>CADECN010000324.1 GCA_902825785.1 uncultured Hyphomicrobium sp.
AATCGAAATCGGCTTCACCGGCGTCGCAATCCGTGATGACAGCACCTTCGGAACGCGACTAAGCCGCGAGAGTCTCTCGAACTTTTTGGGCTATGCCAAACACGCCCGCACCACGCACTCCGGCATCCGCAACGAATTGATGCTTGTCCATGCCGATGCCTCAAAGTCGCTGTTTCTGCTTGCTCTGAACGATACCGCCTCGGCCGCCGTCGAAACCCGGCTCCGGGACCTCGGATTGACGGAAGTTCCGGCGCGCGACCTGTACCGCCTGCCACTCTGGATGGGTGCTAGGCCGCGTCCGGTCACCGCGGAACCGCTGTTGCTGCCGTCAGCCTAGGTGGAATGGCATCGTTTTGACGAGATTTGCGGTTTGCTTGCAACGGCTGACTTGTGTGGGGCGGACTACGGTTGCACAGTCATCACAAATTTGGGACACGCTGCCGCAAAGGCTTAGCGGTAGGGCAGTACGAGGGGTTCACTATGACGGCTTTGGCAGGGGCACGGGCGTTCGGCAAATCCTTTGCGAGTGCCTTGATGGTGGCGTTGCTTGCCATCGCCGCGGCAGGTGCGGCACGAGCCGAGTCGCCGGGAGCTTATATGCAGCGCGTCCATGCCGATCTGATCGCGGCCCAGCGCTCCGGATCGATTTCGGCCTTCAGCAACGCCCTGCGCGCGCATATGGACGTTCCCTCGATCGGACTGACGGCACTCGGCCCCCACGCCGCGACCCTGCCGAAGGCAGAGAGGCCGGTCTACTTCAGCGGCATGATCAAATTCATTTCGAAATATGCGGCGACCGAAGCTCCGAAATATCCGGTTGCGAGCGCCGTCGTCACCGGTCAAGACCCAGCCGGATTGACGGTCGACAGCCGCATCACGCTTCGCTCGGGTGAAACCTACGACGTCCGCTGGAAACTCGTCCGCCGTGGCGACACCTACAAAGTGCGTGACGCGCAGGTGATCGGCTTCTGGATGTCATCGTTCCTGGACAACCTCTTCCAGAACTACATCTCGGAAAACGGCAACAACCCGCGCGCGCTCGTGCTCGCGCTCAGCCGCTAACATCGTTCAACACTGCACGGCGAGCGGCGCCCATGCGCGCGCTCGCTGCTGCTTCGGTGAGCAAATCGCGACCCGCGCCGCTCCGATAAATGCGGCACGAATGCGAATGCCACGTTCAATTTGAAAAATGTTGCTCGCGCATTCGTGAACGGCGGCGCCAATGGAATGCCGCGCGTCGTCCTTACTTTATTCCTCGAGCGACGGGGCTGGTTCGAATTGGAACACACTCGAAGTTGGAGGGCTGGTACATGAATGTGCGTGATGTGTTGGGTGCTGCAGGCCTTGCCGCGGTCGCGTCAATCGCTCCGGTGCTGTTAGCGGCGCTCGTTTATTCGCATCATGTCGGCACGCGCGAATTCCGTTCTCCCCCTCAGCCCACGGCGAGCGCATCGAGCCCTTCGCAACTCGCGACCCGCCAGTGACGATCGCGGATTATTCCACGCCGAAATTCGCATGAGACAGCGCGCCGCACGTGTTCGTGCGGGCGTCGCCTTGTTAGGCACCGACTCTAGACCACATCAGACATTCGACTACCGAGGCCAAACTGGAGACCACGATGAAATCCTTCGATCCTTCGATCAAGCGCGCACCGGCTTTTGCGCTTGCCGCCGTGCTCGTGCTCGGCACCAGCAGCGCATTTGCCGAGCAGGCTCCGGCACCCGCGCCCGAAGCTGCGGCTCCCGCCGAAGCACAGCCGGCGGACGTCGCCCCCGTTGAGCGCGCCGCGCCTGAGGCGGCGGCAGAAGCACCGGCCGCTGCGGAAGCTCCCGCCACCGCCGAAGCGCCGGCGCAAGAAGCACCTGCGGCCACCGCCGTCTCCGCCAACGATGTAAAAATCGGAACGCCTGTATTCGCGGCGCAAGGCGAGAAGATCGGTGAGGTCAACCGCGTGACGTCGGCGCCCACGGGCGAAGTCTCTGAGATCCAGGTGACGTTCGGAACGCCCGCCGGCCTCAACGCCAAGGCATTCGCCGTACCGGTCGATAAGATCGTCGACCTGCAGGACGGCGTGAAACTCTCGCTTTCGGCCGACCAGGCCAAGAGCCAGCCGGCTGTCGAAGGCGGCAGCGGCTGAGACACATCTTCAAGCGATAATTTTTGACGGCCGCGTCTCGAATGGCGCGGCCGTTTTCGTTGCCGCCGCTACGGCGCGCTTTCGCCGGACTTTGCCGAACGGCCACTTATCGAATAGAGCGGCAAAGTCCCGTTCTGAAAGGCGCGCGCATCGAAGAAGCGCAGTTCCATGTCGAACCGCACGTCCGTGTGCGTCCGATCCTTGCCACCGCCTGCACCCAGGACCGACGGCGCCGCCTCGTCCAGGATCAACTTGAACGAGAAGCGGCCGGGCTTCGTCACGAGCTGCTCGGGCTTTTCTTCTGGCGTTACCGGATAGAACAGCACCGTTTCCGTCCGGCTCTCCTTGCCCGCAAGCGAAATCGGCGCGAACGGCGCATAAGCGCCCGAGCGCGTTTTCTCCATCGTCCA
>CADECN010000325.1 GCA_902825785.1 uncultured Hyphomicrobium sp.
TCATAGCTTGCGCCATAGATCGCGGGGATTGCGACCGTCAGCAGCTTGCTCGCGACGCCGACAACGACGAGCGGCAGGAGCGCGATGTACCAGGGAACGTCTTTTGCGACTTCGGGCGGCTGCGGCTCGTTCAGGTGGCCCTCGCCATAGCCCTCGCCGGCCGCGAGCGCTGAGCGGCGGCGCCGGTCGAGGTAGAACAGGCCCGTCCCCAAAATGAACAAGCCGCCGATCGTGCCGAGTATGGGCGCCGCCCATGCGGTCGTCTTGAAGAACGTGGTCGGGATGATGTTCTGGATTTGCGGTGTGCCGGGCAGCGCATCCATCGTGAAGGTAAAAGCGCCGAGCGCGATGGTTGCGGGAATGAGCCGTTTCGGGATGTCGCTCCGGCGGAAGAGTTCGGCGGCAAACGGGTAGACGGCGAAGACGACGACGAACAGCGAGACGCCGCCGTAGGTGAGCAGCGCGGCGACGAGGACGATTGCGAGCATGGCGCGCTCACTGCCCAGCACGCCGATAACCGCGGCGACGATGGCGCGAGCAAAGCCTGCAATCTCGACCAGCTTGCCAAAAATGGCGCCGAGCAGAAAGACGGGAAAATAAAGCTTCAGGAAACCCGCCATCTTCTCCATGAACACGCCTGTGAAGGCGGGTGCGACGGCCGAAGGATCGGTCAACAGCACGGCGCCCATGGCCGCCACGGGTGCGAACAGGATGACGCTGTAGCCGCGGTACGCGACGACCATCAGGAACACGAGCGCGGCAACGGCGATCAGGAAGCTCACGGCGTGGTTCCTCGGTTTGGTGGGAGCGGCAGTCTAGCTGCTTCGGGCGATACCGGCATCGGAGCGCAAACAACGCCGAAAATCGGTCGCCTCCGACCTAATGAACGCTTGCAGGACAAGGCTTTAAGCATACGCCGCAGCTCCCTTGCCATCATTTTGCCCCCAGTCGTTTGATGCATATGCAGCAGCGGGAAATCGATTGGACGACACTTGGGGAGTGTGGGGAAGGTTATGTCCGCCCGTACTGCGCATTCACATGCCGCGCTCAATCCGTATCGAGATTTCGATTTCGCGTTTGAGGACGATTTCGAAGACGACAACGGCATCTCGCAGGAGCTGATGCTCGGCGAGCGTATCTGCCCGCCGCAACCGCATCGCAAAAACACGATGCTTCCCGCGTTCCTTGCCATCATCGTGCTTTCGGGCATCGGCTGGGCGTTGATGCAAACACGATCTGCTTGGGAGCCGATTGTCAGCACGCAGGTCGCGGCGCTCGCGTCGTCGCTGCAAGCCCATAGCGTGCAAGAGCCGCAAGCCGCACCGTCCTCGGCGCAGCAGCCCGTTCCCGCGCCGCCGCCGATCGCACCGCAGGCGCGCGAGATCGCCGATGCTCCAGGCGCGGACGCCGGCACGGCGGCTCCCGCGGCTGCACCCGTCGAACCCGTTGTGACAAACGAGCAGGAGGCGTCTTCGCCACCCGAACCGACGGCGCAGGGTGAAGCCAATGAGGTTGCGAGCGAGGAGGTTATAGCGCCTCTGCCACCGCCGGTCGCTGACCCAACGGACCCGTTCCAGCAGCGTGCCCTCGCTGCCGGTCTGCATCCGGATCTTTCGCGCGGGCTCTTGCGGCGCATGTCCGAAATCGATTTCCGCAACGCGGGCATCGCGATCAAAAAGGCGCTCGCACAGACGCCCGACGGCCAGGTCTTCAGTTGGCCGCAGGCCAAGCAGGGTGCGTCAAAGGTCGCGCAGTTCGAGGTGCATTTCGTCAAAGGCATCTCGCCCGATTGCCGCCGGTACGTCGTGACGGTCACCAAGGACCGCTGGTCGACGACGGCACGGCCGATGGAAAAATGCGGCCTCAAGGCGCCGCAGCAGCAGCGGGGTTGAGGTGCTGGCCTCTCGGTCGCAACGGTGGCGGCGAGCCAATCAAAATGGGCGTATCAGGCTGCAGGGAGGGCGCGTTTCCGCGAGCCTAAGCGTTGGTGCCGTCGCCGAAATCACCGCCGCGTGGGGCGGCTATCGTCAGTCTGAGACATCGCGTCTTTCTCTTGCCTTGGTTGGGGGTACCAACTCATTTCAACGTTGATTCGGACGGGTGCTGATGGGGCGCTTCCGGCCGGTTCTGCCAATCACGTAGTTCGTATGGGGGACGACATGAAATTCGCAACCTACAGCCTTGCTGTCTGCGCGCTCACGGCCACGCTGCCGTTGGCGGCGACGGCGGAGCCGCGCGTCGTCTCAGCCGAGACGCAGCAAGCGGCACAGATGCTCGCGGCGCGCTTTGCCGGTGACGCCGAGCCCGCAACGCCTGCCGCTGAGCAAGCAACCGCAGCGCCGCAAGCGGCCACGGCCGAACCCGTCGCGGGCGACGGTGGCGGTCACACGTCGACACTCATGGCCGGGCTTTCACAAACGGCACGCACGGCCGGCGAACACGGGGCTCAAAAGCCCGACGCGATCGCGGGCGACACGCCCAAAACGGTC
>CADECN010000326.1 GCA_902825785.1 uncultured Hyphomicrobium sp.
GCAGCCGTGTTCTGCAGCTTGCGCGGTGGGAGCAGCGTGATGTAGCCCCCCATGCTTGCGCGGAGGACGATCTGCGGCCCCTTGCTCGCGCGCACAAACACTTCGAACGCCTCTTCGAGCCAGCGGCCGATTGTGCCGTCGCGGAAGTCGCCGCTCGAAACGCCGTGTCCCGAATAGTCGAATCGCGTCGAGGCGAGGCCCTCACGGGTCGCCCATTCCGCAACCGCCGTGGCTTTCGTGGATGCCATGTCCGACATGAAGCCGCTTAGCCAGAACAGGCCTGCCGGCGCCCCGCCGATCGGCACATCCGCGCGCACAGCGATCTGGCGCGCCTCGGCTCCCTGCCCCACGATGAGAGTTTGCGGTTCGCTCATTGCCACCTTATAGAACCCTGCGCGCGGCTGTGTTGAGCGCGCACTTCCCCAACCAAACAGAGACGACAGTGCCCGACGCCATCACCGTGCTGCAAGTCATTCCGCGCATGCGGGCCGGTGGTGCGGAACTCGGCTGCCTGCAGATTGCGGAAGCGCTCGTGAAAACTGGAAACCGCGCCATCGTGGTTTCGGAAGGCGGACAACTCGTCGAAAGCCTGAAGGCCGTCGGCGCCGAGCACATCGTTCTGCCCGTCGCATCAAAAAGCCCTCTGACGTTGATGCGCAATGCGTCAAGTCTGGCCGATATGATTCGCCGTGAAGGCGTATCGATCATTCATGCACGTAGTCGCGCGCCCGCTTGGAGCGCGCTCATCGCGGCTCGCCGCACCGGCATACCCTTCGTTACGACCTATCACTCGGAATACTCCGAGAACAACAAGATCAAGAACCTCTACAACAGCGTGATGGCGCGCAGCGATACGGTGATCGCCGTGTCCGACTACATGGCCCACCTGATCCGCACACGCTATCGAACGCCGGAAGATCGCATTGCCGTCATCCATCGCGCCTTCGATGACAAGGTGTTCGACCCGGCGTTGCTGACGACGGAACGCATCGAGGCCGTGCGGCATCAACTCGACGCCGATGGATCGCGGCCTGTGCTGCTGCTTGCCGGCCGCATCACGCCCCGCAAAGCACAGCACCACCTTGTGGATGCGCTCGGAATTCTCAAAGCGCGGGGCGCGCCCGATGTCGTTTGCGTTTTGGCAGGGGAAGTCGAGAAGCCCGAATTCAAGACCGAACTTGAAGCGCAGGCAAACCGGCTTGGTGTTGCGCATCAACTGCGCTTCCCAGGCCACGTGAAGGATATGCCCGCCGCCTACGCCGTCACCGATATTTCGCTCAACATTTCTGAGCAGGAAGGATTGCCGCGCGTCGCCATTGAGGCACAGGCGATGGGCGTGCCGATGATCGTCTCAGATACCGGCCCCGGCCGTGAGGTGGCGCTGACGCAACCGGACGTGACGGCCGCCGAAGCATCTGGCTTGCGCGTGCCCTATGCCGATCCGCAGGCCGTCGCCGACGCCATTAAAACCATGCTGTCCTGGTCTGAGACCGAGCGCAAAACCTGTGGCGCGCGCGGAGCCGCCCACGTCCGTGGCCGCTTTACGCTCGAAAATCTCAAATCTAAGACGCTTGCTGTATACGACCGCGTGCTCGCACGGCGAAAAAACGGAACCGGCTGAACCTCTTAAAGCCCCACGACAGATAAAAGGTGGACGCCGGGACACGTCATCCACGCGACAGACGGCTTAGCCCCAAGGGCCGCTGGCAGGGCAAAATTGTTTCCTATAGTGATATCCGGCCAGCACCGGAAAAGCGGTGGAACGATCAGCAGTAGGACCAACGAATTTTGCAAAAAGCTGCACCCAGTCAGGACATCGTCTCGATTGATGACGGCAAGGACTGGCTGATCGTCGGTTTCTTCACGCCCAACTATCGCCCGCTCGCCGAAACGTTCGCGGCCAATCTCCAGCAGTTTAGCCTTCCACACCACCTGTTCGCGGTCGAGCGCTCGGGCACATGGTCCTATGAGACCATGCGCAAGCCCGCGATCGTCCTCGATGCCATGAAGGCACATCCCGGCAAGACGCTGATCCTGATGGACGTCGACTGCACCGTGAAAGGTGGCCTCGACGGCCTCATCGCATTCAGACCGGCAATCGATGTCGCGTGCTTCATGTACGTCAAAACCAAGAAGATCGGACGTCATCGCCAGCGCGTCTCTTTGAGCTCACGCGTGGTCCTCGTCCGCCCGTCAGACGGCGCGCGCCAATTGATGGAGAATTGGCAGCAGGCTTGCCACGAGCGGCCGTGGATGCACGGTGACGAGCCCAACATGATGCTCGCGCTGGCGCGATCAGCCGGCACGACCTTCTCACCGATCGAGCTGAAATACTCCGGCCGCGAGGTCGATGCCTCGCCAGCCGACGCCGTTATCGTTCACGACAGCGCATCCCACGCCGGCGAGCCGCCGCGCAAATTCTGGAAACGCCTGTGGTTTGCGGTCGACGGCAGCAAGCCGGAAGATCTCTCTGCGCGATCAAGCA
>CADECN010000327.1 GCA_902825785.1 uncultured Hyphomicrobium sp.
AATTGGGCGACAGAAAGATGAGTTATTAGGCGCGTCGGCGCTTGTCGCAGAAGATGAGACGGATGAGGCGATCGCCCGTCTTGACGATATGATCTCCGACGCGATGGATTTCGCGCCCGGTGCGATCGACAGCCGACACGACGTGCTTGCCGGCCCGGTCGATGCCGAGGCAGTCGCGATCGAAGGTAGCGGACGCGGGTGCCGACATGGCCGCGAGAGCGAGGCCGGCGGCGAGGGTCGTACGTTTCAACATGCAATACCTCTAACTTTATATGTTGCCACTGACCCCGTCAGCGAATCTAACGCCGCCGCCCAGCGCACGTCACCGTAAAGCGCGCCGCGTGGTTATCACGCCGGCCGTCTCTTAACTGTTTTTCGGCGCTGCGATGATCGACGCCACATGCAACACGTCAGGGCGCGGGCGGTGGCGACTTGCCTCCGCGCCACCACTGCATGAACTTTTGGCGCAGCAGGCGAACGTAAGGAATGTCATAGGCGAGTATCGCTACGCCGAGCGGGATCATCCAAAACCCAAGCACAGGCAGAAAGCCCAAGAAGCCAAGTATGATGAAGAGCACGCCGATGGCGATGCGTGCGGGGGCCCAGTCAGGAAGCGTGAACGTGTAGGAGCCGAGCTTGATTGTCTTGGCCATGCTGATCCGCCACCTGTCTAAGCCGATATTGCTTAGACAATTAGGGGCAAAAGCGCGCAAAGAACAGCGTGCCGTGCGCACGAGATGCGACGGTTCAAACAAAGTGCTCCGAGTGCGTAGCCACGAGCTACGCACTCAAAAACGCTGGATGTCGGATGCCTGCGAACGTCGGTACGAACGTCTAGCCGCGCAGACGTGCACCGCACGGACGAGCCGTCACGACGCACTTTGCAAGCAGGACGGCGCGACGCGTGCAATCCCAGCGGATCGAGCGGGCGCTGCTGAGGCGCGAGTAGCGCGTGCCGTAGAGGCTCGCGACCGATGCTTCCCAGTTGGCGCGCGCTGCGACGCGAGCCCTGGCGCTACCGCGCCCGAACACGCCCGTGCCGGTGCCAACCCCCTCAACAGACTCGTAGCAGCGGTCGTATGGGTCCCAGCGCTGGGCTTCCGATTTCGTGGTGCCGACGCCGCCGGTAACTGCGATAGCTGTCAGGATAGTGGCGATCTTCAATGATGTGCGCATTACAAACCTCCCCGTTTGAACGCAACAAAACTTGCATAGAAAGTAGGCTAAGAGCCTGAAACTCTGAGAAAAGAGACACGGGGGACGGGCCTTGTCAACGAGACTTGAGTTGCGCGATGCAACTCGTCCACTCAAAGCGGCCCTTTGAACACGAAAAACGCACCAAGTGCGATCAGCGAAAACCCGGCGACGTGGTTGATAGTAAGCGGCTCGCGCAGCACGAAAACCGAAAAAATCGCGAAAACAACGAGCGTTATGACCTCCTGCATGGTCTTGAGCTCAGCCGCCGAATAGACCGCGTGCCCGATCCGGTTGGCCGGCACAGCCAGGCAATATTCGAAGAAGGCGATACCCCAACTTGCCAGCACGACCAGCCACAGCGGCTGCGATTTGAAGTTGAGATGCCCGTACCAGGCGAACGTCATGAAGACGTTGGAAATCAGTAGCAGCCCGATGGGCAGCATACCGTTCATGGTCATGGACCGAACTCCTTGGATAGGGAAAAGCGCGCGCTCGATGGCGTGATCGCGCCGCTTCTCGAGCCACCCGCGCGGCACCCAGCCATCGGCGCTCGTAGCATGTTCCCTATGGAACCTATAGCCCCGCTCCTGGCCGACACGTGTTTCCTAGGTAATCGACGCAGGCCACTGCGCCGCGGTTGAACTGAAACCGGCTTGCGAATGGTGGAGCCGGTGAAACCTGGGAGATGAGCTGTGATCGAGATTGCTGCGATTGTCTGCCTGGCAGGCAGCCCGGAGAAATGCCGTGATGTTGTTCTGACGTTCGAAGCGGCGAACATCACGCCGTTCTCGTGCATGATGTTTGGCCAAGCCGAACTGGCGAAGTGGAACGAGGCGCACCCGAACTGGCGCGTGTCGCGCTTCGCGTGCCGCCCCGCGGGTCAAGTGGCAAAACTCTAAGACGGACCGCACGCAAACTTACGAGTAGCCAAGAAAGCCTTTCACGACCGGCCACCAGATCTCCTGCGTATAGATGCCAAGAAGTGCCGCTCCAATTGTCACGATCAGCCAAGCCAATGCACGCATGAACAGGCTGCCCGCGGTTCGGCCATAGTCCACCGAGACGATGACCGGGAAGTGCTTGTCCCGCAACGCGACGGTGGAGTGAAGGCCGTGGCTGTCGCGCACAGCGGCGGCAACTTTGAGCCTCAATTCGTGACGTCCGGGCCGCAGTGGCGTGACGCTCCATTCCCAGGCGGCATACGGGCGCGAGCCTAGCGCCTGCATAACGATCTTGTTCGGCCGAACGAGCTGTGTCGCCTCCGACCGGGCGATGATGTC
>CADECN010000328.1 GCA_902825785.1 uncultured Hyphomicrobium sp.
CATCGACGGGTTCGCTAGCAGTGAGTGGCTATCAGCACCGATGCCAGCAGACGAACGCCCGCGCCTGACTCTTGTGCCGAAAGACCAACCGGAATCGAGCTAAAGGGGGGCCTCAATGACCGAGGCCGAAATGCCAGCCTATGTCGCGGAAATGATGAAGCAGAAAGCCGTCCCCGACGATGTCGCGGCGCTCATGCACCGGACGCTGATCGGCGAGGGCCATGAGCCAGGCGATCTGATTTACAATGACATCATCGACCTCGAAATACAGAGCTACGGCGAACTGCTGGCGGTGGACTACGGGAAGGCCGATACCGTCAAGGATGAGATATTGGACTTTGCGGCTGCCCTGTATCCTGACAACTGGACATCACGGCTTTCCACGGTCAGGGAAGAAATAGAAACGTTCGTCAAGCTTGCGGATGAGGACATCGGCGACGTGCGGCAAGCCTACCTTGAGCATTTGAAGGAATTTGCGGCGTCCCTTTTTCCTGCGGACCACGCCGGGCCGAAGCCCCATTTTCTGACCGTGGCCCCGCATCGTCGGGCGGCCCGTGACGAGGACGCCGGAGCTTGAGTCGCCTTGACCACCGATAAGTCTGCGGCAGAAACCGCCTTTCGCGAGGCCGCGAACAAGCGCGCGGCGCTGGAAACGCGCCTGACCGAAGAACAGCGTGTGCGGTATCAGGCTCTGCGGCAAAAGCAGGAAGGTGACCTGAAACGGCAAGAGCAGCTGCTTGCGCAACGGCGGCAGGAATACGAGTCCGAACAGAGAAAGCAGGGACTCGCGCCGATGCTTGACATGATCCCGCTCGACCGCAACACGCCCCGCGCGTTGCGCGACGCGGCGCGGGAATACTCATCGCAGGACCAATGGGTCGCCGACCTGAAGAAGGCGCAAGAGCGCGAGCAGGACAGGTTTCTTGAGCGCGCCATTGCCGGTACGCCAGAGCCGGAGAGTCCGCGGATCGACGGAGAGAGGCCCCGTCAGACGCCATCCCGTGAATAGCGCCTTCCCCTTCGTCTTCGCTCTTCGGCGCTGCTTGCGACCGCCGTCTTTGTGCCGGCCCCAAGCAGCTCCAAAGTCAATGAGTACTGGAAGGGTGCAAGGCGGCAAGGTATAGTATCACAACGAAAGGACCGTTAGTTTATGACAACTCAGACCGAAAAATCAGACGGGCCGAAGGCCATCGAGGAAACCCTCGCCAGCTTCTTGTGTGAGGGCATCGTCTTCACGGACGAAGAGAAACAGCTGATCCACCAGATGGAAGCCGACGGGCTTTCCACTGACGAGCGCATCTCACGGTTGAAGGCCTATTTGACCAGTTCACAGCCTAAACCCTAGCGCCCCGGCGATGGACGACCCGTGTTGCTATCCCGGCACAAGCGTCCTGAGAAACAAGCTTGACGCCCGCAACGCCGCTCTGCTGGAAAAAGCGGAACGCCTGCTGGCACAGGAGCGCCACCGTCACCTTGTCGATCAAATCAACAGGGGCAGACTCCAGATCGCCATGACACCGACAGGCTATCAGGATCTGCACCGGGAAATCTTCCAGGACGTGTACGACTGGGCCGGCAAACTTCGGACCGTCGATATCGCCAAGACCCACATGTTTTGCCGTCAGCAATTTGTCGCCAACGAACTCGCCAAAAGATTCGAGGCCCTCAAGAAAGAGAACTTTCTCAAGGACCTGTCGGCCGAGAGATTTGCGGAGCGCGCCGCAGAGCATATCGCAGAACTGAACGCCGTCCACCCTTTCCGCGAAGGCAACGGGCGCACACAGCGGCTATTTCTGAAAGCGCTCGCCCACCAAGCCGGGCACCGCCTCGATCTGTCGCGGATCGCGGAGGAGCCTTGGATGAAGGCCTCCATAGAGAGCTTCGTCAAGGAGCCCGAAAGCCTGACGACGGTCATCCTTTCAGCCCTGACGACTTCTGTTCCCGTTTCCGAGGAGGCCGACAGCCGGGACGCGCGAAGGCAAGCCATGCGGGAGCGTCTTGAACGCGCCCGCGAGGCATCCGAGACGCCGGATCGCCCGCTCCATAGACCCGAGCGGTGACACGGGCACATACTTCCGCTATCGTTCTCCTTTTTGAATAGACCTCTCCCAAAACTGAACCGCCTCAGCGACCCATCCCTCCGCACCTGTATTGGTGCCAAGGCCAAAGCCGTGACCAACTCCCGCGAATTCACGATATTCAACAGCCACACCGGCATTGCGTAGTACTTCAACGCGCCGCGCCATCAAAGGCGGTGGCGCTATGCTGTCCTGCTCGCCGACGACAACAAAGGTCGGGGGCTCATCAACAGATGTGTCCGAGTGGCCTGTATACGCCATAACAACAGTAGACGGCTTTGGAAGATCGCGGCCTCCGAAGGCCGCGACACCATGCGAGCCTATGGCTGCGGCCATTCGCGCACCTGCG
>CADECN010000329.1 GCA_902825785.1 uncultured Hyphomicrobium sp.
CGGCCGCCAGGCCCGAACCGTCCGCACAGCGTCGCACGACCTATGCCGTCGAGCTGTCGGACCGCGAGACCATCGCCGACATCCTGAGATTTGAGGAACCCGACGCCATCGTGAATCTACCCGCTCCGGACTCGGCAAGCGCCGATACCGAGCTCAGCGCACCCTCCCAACTGCTGGCAGCCGTTACCGACTATTGGTCGGAGCTTTCGTTACGCCGCAAGGACGCCTTCCGCTTCATCCAAACGGCGGGCGTGAGCGCGCCGGTTCCGCTTGCCATCGCAAAGGCCCGACGGACGACGGCGGTCGCGAACGAGGCGGCAAGCGTTCACGTTGCGATCGCGTGGCAAAAGGCACATCGGCTCCCCGTCATCGTTGCCCATGGCGCCCCAACTTTCGGGTCGATGCAGCATCCGGCAGAACTTGTGCCGCTTTTGATCACGAACGGCCTGCTGTCGCGGCCGCTCTCGATCGAAGGCCTCGGCATGGCACGGCACGCTTGGTTGTTTGCCGACGACTATGCCCGAGCATTGATTGCGCTTGCCCGCAAAGGCCGCGTTGGCCAGCGTTATGCCATATCCGGCCCGGAGGAGATCAGCGATCTCGATCTCGCGCACCGTATTGCAGCGCTGTTGGACGAAACCTTGCCCCGCGAGGATGGCGCTTCCCATGCCTCCGCTATCGGCTTTGTCGACGATGCCGCCGAGCACGCCGGCGAGGATTTGCGAGGCTGGGCCGATGTCGAGGCCGATACCGGCTGGCGTCCTCAACACGACCTCGGCACGGCACTCGCCCAAACCGTCGCCTGGTACGCCGGCAACCAATTGGCTTGGCTGCCTGAGCGCCTTAGGGCCCTCGCGGGCTCAAGATTGGAGCCGGCGCGCAAAGACGAAGCCGCCTGACGCGCGCCCTAGTTTAATCGTTAATCCCATATAGAACGAAAGTCGAATTTGGTCGACTTCCGCGTACATGATTATGGGGTATTCGGTCCTTCGGCTGAGAATCGAATATCCGCGGGGTATCGCCCGTTGATCGCGCCGCTGATCACGCCAAAATTCAACAGAAACCAGATGGCGGCTAGGGAGGAATTGACGTGTCAACACCGTCACAGGTCCTGATCGTCGACGATCATCCGCTGTTCTTGGAAGCCTTGCAGCGTGCCATCACCAGCGCCTTCCCCGGCGCTGGCACGAAAGAGGCCGTTTCCATCGAAGAGGCCAAAGCCGAACTACAGGGGCGTACGCGCTTCGACGTCGTCCTGCTCGATCTGGCGCTCCCTGGCATTCGGGGCTTCGACGGCCTGCTCGAGCTGCGCACCCTGCATCCGAAAATTCCCATCGTCGTCGTCTCCGCGCTCGAAGATCCGCGCATCGTCCAGGACGTCATGCGTTATGGAGCCGCCGGCTTCATTTCCAAATCGGCCGGACGCGACGAGATCGCCGCCGCGCTGAAGGACGTGATGGACGGGTCGGTCACCGTGCCGAAGGGCTATCGTCCGCCCGATCAGCCGTTGGGCGATGGCGAGAGCGGCCTCGTGCAACGCCTCAAAACTTTGACGCCCAAGCAGGTCAGCGTTCTCAGAATGCTGCGACAGGGTCTGCTCAACAAGCAGATCGCGCACGAACTCCAAATCGAAGAAACGACCGTGAAGGCGCACGTGTCGGAGATCTTGCGCAAGCTCAACGTGGCGTCGCGCACACAGGCCGTGATCGAAGCCCAGAAGATCGACTTCGATTCCATCCTGGGCGACTCGGGAATGCCGACCTCGACCGCACACTAGTTCAGCAGGTGCTGCATCAGGGCTCTGAGTTCCGCCGGCCGCACCGGTTTGTGGAGCAGTTCGCATTGCGCTTTACGCGCGGCCTCGGCCGTGATTTCGGTGCGGTCAGCCGTGATCAGGATGGCGGGTAGCGTGATGCGCATGGCATCGCGCACGCGCGTGACAGCCTCGATCCCGAGTACACCTTCGTCCAGGTGATAGTCGGCGAGTATGATCTCCGGACGAAACTGCGTATCGCTCAGGATCTCGGCGATATCGTCAAGATCGCGCGCCAGCCGCACGTCCGCGCCCCACCGCGACAGCAGGACCTGCATGGCTTCCAGGACGCCAAGATCGTTGTCGACGACAATGAGAGGTTTGGCGATCAGCCCGGGGCTCGCCGCCGGCGCGGTCGCTGTCGACGTCTCGCCCCGGATCGGAGCGGTTGCGAACGGAGCCTCGATGGTAAAGCGAGATCCACGTCTGGGCCTGCTGTCGAGATGCAGGCTGTGATCGAGCGTGTCGGCCATTCTGCGCACGATCGCCAAGCCGAGGCCGAACCCAGTGCCTCCGGACCTCTCCGAAGCGCTGCCGCGCTGAAACTCTTCAAAGATGCGCTTCTCTTCCGTGGCCGTAATGCCAGGTCCGGTATCCCAGACCT
>CADECN010000330.1 GCA_902825785.1 uncultured Hyphomicrobium sp.
CGCCTTCGCCCACTCGCGCAGCGTGCCGTAGCGGGCGATCTCGTAGTGCTCGATCGCCTGGCAGCAGCCGATGATCGAGGCGTTGCGGGCAACAGTCCCGTCCGCTTCGTCGATCACGCCCTCGCATTCCTTGATGAGCCCTTCGATGGCGTCACACTTCTCGCCCTTGACGGGTGCGCCGACCGACTTGAACACCTTTTTCAAAATCGCGATCTGATCCTTCGTTTCGGCGAGGTGCTGCGTCAGACCCTTCTTGAGCTCGGCGTTCGAGGCCGCTTCTATCACCTTGGGCAGCGCTTTCGAAATCGCGTTCTCGGCGTAGTAGACGTCCTGCAGCGTATGGACCATCGCGTCCTTCAGCGTCTTCATTGCTACGGCCTCCCAGAGCGTTCCAGCGTGAGCATCAGTTTGAAATGAGACCCGGATTTTTCATATCCGGGCCTCCGTCATTCATGGTCGGATTGAAACGCGCTTGGCGCGTCAGGCGCCTGCCTTACGCTTCACATCGCCGGCGACCTTCTGCGCCGCTCCCTTGGTCTGCTGGACAATACCTTCGGCTTCCAAGTCGGGCGAGCCAGCGGCGCGACCAACGGCTTCTTTCACCTTGCCAGCAGCCGTGTTGGCATGACCGCGCACGCTGTCGGCGAGGCCGCTGCTCTTGGCGCTATCGATGGCGTCATTTGCGGCTTCCTTGACCTCGCCCATCGTTTCCTGGGCTTCGCCTTTCAGCTCCTGCGCTTTGCCTTTTGCCTCCAGCTCGGTGGAGCCAATGGCCTTGCCAATGCCCTGTTTGACGTTGCCCATTGCCTGATTGGCTTTGCCGGCAAGCTTGTCGCTCGTAGCGCTCATATTCGATCTCCTTGGCGTCTCGGGGGGATGCAGATTTCGCGGGACTTTCCGCGCTAATCACGAGCCTGAAAACGCACGAGTTCGGCATTGGGTTCCGTCGCCGCGGCAATCGGTAAGGTTTCTAAAGACTAGGGCACGCCGAGCGCCCGGCGCGCAAAATGCGGGCCGGTCGACGAAGCGGCGGAAGAGGCGGCGACGACGGCCGGGCCTTCAATGTATTTCAGGGATGCGGCCAAGCCGTCATCGCCCGCGGAAGGGTCGAGTGTTTCGCCCGCGCAACCCCATGCCGCATCCTTTATACATGGGCTCCGAGGTCCAGCGGTGGCTGTTGCCCACATGCCGCCTTTACGCCACGGAGGCAGAACGACCGGCAACGATCTGATGGCGCCGCTCGATCCCAACACCGCGCCCCGTTGATGGAAGTCAGCGGATCCATAACCCTCATTGGCGAGGCGCGTGGGTGGGATTATGCGGGAGCGCGAAAGGGCGAGGATAAGTTTTTTTTGCTTATCTGGCAGCGGCGAGCGCGTCCGCGGCATACGCGTAGGGACCTGCTTTTCCAGGCAAATGCTTTAGAGCAAACGCGCGCGCCCCATCGAGTTTGTACGCATGTGACCCTGTGCGGGCATCGGGTTCGGAGCCTGTCTATCAGCGGGCCCAATGACGTCGCTGCCAGTCATCGAACGATGATGGCGCAAATATCCAGGTCGCAGTAAATCAGTCGGGTGGGCGTTCACCGTTGCTGACCGGGCGGAGTTGGGGATGATAGCGTCGATTTCCAAAAAAACTTTTCATCGAGCCGTTTCGATCGCATGTCTTGTTCTTATCGTCTCGCTGCCATTCTTTTTGCGGCACCTGCCTCTGGTTCTTCCGGCAGAGCATTGGAGCGCAGATTGGCGGTCCGTACTGTTATCGGACCGGCTGACGCGGCCAAATCATTCGCAGATCGCCGTCGTTCTCGTGAACGACGAAATCTTGAGGGAGCGCCGTATCAGCGATATGCGGCACGCACGGCCGCTGCTCGCCAAGATCGTGACGGCGATCTGTGCCGCACATCCTAAAGCAATCGCACTCGACTTTTTCTTCCTCAGCGAACCCGAGCCTGGCACGTCGCATACTCAAGACCTGATTGCGGCAATCCGAGACGCCAACTGCCCTGTGATCGTGGGAGTGGCTCAGGCTCCCATCGAAATGAACTCGAATGAGCGTGACTACCAACAATGGTTTGTCGAACAGACAAAGCGAAAGGCCGGATTTGTGAATGTACGGTACGAGACCGAGGACAAAGTGGTCCGCTTCTATCCGGATGCGTCCTCCAGCGGCGTCCCGAGTTTTGCCCAGCTCCTCGCCGAAGCGTCCGGAACCGCGCGTTCTGATGCCGCCGGCCAGCGTATCCCTTGGCTGCTGCCGCCGCGGAACGGCTTTACTGCCTTTTTGCCTCAGAAGGACGACGACAAGAGAGCCTTCTTGACGATCGATGCGCAGCGCCTGCTGCCGCCGGCCGGCACATCGATTGCAGATCCGACGACCGCGGGAAGTACCGATCTGAAAGACAAGATCGTG
>CADECN010000331.1 GCA_902825785.1 uncultured Hyphomicrobium sp.
GCAGACCTTTCGGCGCGTTACGCTGCCCAATATCAAGTGGGCGCTGTTGTACGGCATCATTTTGTGCAACGCCCGCGCCATGGGCGAGTTCGGCGCCGTGTCCGTCGTTTCGGGTCATATCCGCGGCGAGACCAACACAATGCCGCTCCACGTTGAGATCCTCTATAACGAGTATCAGTTCGCAGCTGCTTTCGCCGTCGCATCGCTGCTGGCGATGCTTGCCCTCGTAACGCTCGCGCTTAAGACATACATTGAATGGCAGGGCGCGCCGAAAACAGTCATCGGAGCCGAATAAGCCATGAGCATCGAAGTTCAGCACGTCAGCAAAACGTTCGGCGAATTCCGCGCGCTCGACAATGTCTCGCTCGACTTCCCGCGTGGCGAGTTGATCGCGCTGCTCGGGCCTTCGGGTTGCGGCAAGACCACGCTGTTGCGCATCATTGCCGGTCTGGAGCGCGCCGACAGCGGCCGGATCGTTCTTGACGGCAGCGATGCGTCCGATACGGACGTGCGCAAGCGCGGCGTCGGGTTCGTGTTCCAGCACTACGCGCTGTTCCGGCACATGACGGTGTTTGAGAACGTCGCATTCGGATTACGCGTCCGCCCGCGCGACGAACGAGCGAGCGACGCGGAGATCAAGGATCGCGTCACGAAGCTCTTGGATCTCGTCCAGTTGTCGTGGTTGAAGGACCGTTTTCCATCGCAGCTCTCGGGCGGTCAGCGGCAGAGAATCGCGCTCGCGCGCGCGCTCGCGGTCGAACCGCGTGTGCTGCTGCTCGACGAGCCGTTCGGCGCGCTCGATGCCAAGGTCCGCAAGGAACTGCGCCGCTGGCTGCGCCGGCTGCACGACGAGATTCACATCTCGTCGGTGTTCGTGACCCACGACCAAGAAGAAGCGCTCGAGGTTGCCGACCGCGTCGTTCTCATGAACCAGGGCCGCGTCGTGCAGGTCGGAAGCCCGCGCGAGATCTATGCGGAACCCGCAACGGCGTTCGCCTACAGCTTCCTCGGCAACGTTAACGTCTTCAAGGGTCGGACCGAGAATGCGGGCATCGTGGTTGGGCACGACGTGCTTCCCGCGCCCGTTAACGCACTTCCGCGCGGCACAACCGTCACCGCCTTCGCCCGCCCCCACGACCTTGTGCTCGCGCCGCCGGGGCAGGTGTCGAGCGGCATACCGGCGCGCATCAACCGTATTCTGGACAGCGGTGCGACGACGCGGGTCGAGCTGATCTCAGGCGGCAATAATGGCGGCTCCCCTTTGCAGTATTTCGAGGCTGAGCTATCAAAGTCCGACCTGGCGCAGCTCGGCGTTTCCGTCGGCGAGACCGTCAGGGTCTCAAGCCGGAACCTCAAAGTCTTTGAGGAAAAGGACGCGCCAGGAGACGCTCGAAAGTGAATTTCCAGCAGTTGCGGATCGTTCGCGAAACGGTGCGCCAGAATTTCAATCTGACCGAGGTTGCCAACGCGCTACATACTTCGCAGTCGGGAGTTTCCAAGCACATCAAGGACCTTGAGGACGAAATGGGCGTCGAGCTCTACGTCCGCAAAGGCAAGCGCCTGCTGGGGCTGACGCAGCCGGGCGAAGAGCTGGCGCAAATCGTCGAGCGTATTCTGCGCGACACGCAGAACATCAAGAAGCTCGGCGAGCAGTTTGCGAATTCGCGCAAGGGCAACCTCACGATCGCGACCACGCATACGCAGGCGCGCTATGCGCTTCCGGGCGTCGTGACGGCGTTCAAGCGCGAGTTTCCCGATGTCACTCTTATTTTGCAGGAAACGAGCCCGAGCCATATCGTGGAAATGCTGGTGGAGGGTGCCGCCGACATCGGCATCGCGACGGAAGCGTTGCAGGACGTGCCGGAGTTGGCTGCATTTCCCTATTATTCCTGGCATCACGGCGTCGTCGTCCCGGCCGGCCATCCGCTCGAAGCGGCAAAGCTGCTCACACTTGAGGCGATCGCCGATTACCCGATCATCACCTACCACCAGGGCTTCACCGGCCGCGGCCGGGTCGACCGCGCCTTCGCCGCCAAGAGCCTTGAGCCCGATATCGTGATGGCCGCGCTCGATGCCGACGTGATCAAGGCCTATGTTGAGCTTGGTCTTGGCATCGGGATTATCGCGTCGATGGCATTCGAATCGAACCGCGACACGCGGCTCAGGCGCCTCGACGCCTCGCACCTTTTCGAAATCAACGTCTCGCGCATTGCGGTCCGTCGCGGCAGCTACCTGCGCGGCTATGCGTATCGCTTTGTCGAACTGTGCTCGGCCGATCTCACGGAAGCGGCGGTGAAAGCCGAGATTGAGGGCGACCGCGACTGAAATCGGTCATTTCGGCTGCCGTAAGCTCTCAATCGTCGAGCGCGTACCTCGCACAATAGGCCGGACGGCTCGCCTCTG
>CADECN010000332.1 GCA_902825785.1 uncultured Hyphomicrobium sp.
TCTCGTTGACGCCGCCGTCCATCTCGTAACCGCGGTACGTCATGTAGATGCCGATGGGAAACTGCAGCAGAATCAGAAACGCGATCAGCCAATGAAAGCGCCGCGCCGTCGGCGTATAGGTGGGAAGGTCGTAGGCAGGATCCTGAGCCATGAGGATCACCCTCTGCGCTGTTGCCTCAGGTCACAATCGAACAACGCCTCGCCATCGTCAAGTTGATGCAGCCGAGTTTGCGGACGAAGCGCCTCGTCAAGCCCGGCAATCGGCGACAGCGACAGCCCCATGGTCCCCGATCCCAGAATGATCGGCGCCACGAGCAGATGAACGCGGTCCACCACGCCCGCATCGATGAAGTGGGAAATCGTGGTCGCGCCACCCTCCACCAGGATCTTGCGCAAGCCCCTGTCGTGCAATTCGTGCGCAATGGCGACCGGATCGAGCCAGCCATCGCGACTTTCGATAGCGAGCATATCGACGTGCCTTGGTCCGCGCCGGGCGTCCGACGTCACCACGATCGTCTGCACGCCATCGTCGGCGAGGCAACGCGCCTCGCAACTGACCCTTCCGTTGGGGTCGATGACAACCCGCGCCGGGTGGCGGCCCGGCACTCGGCGCACTGTGAGCATTGGATCATCGGCCAACACCGTTCCCGCCCCGACGACAACGGCGTCGACATGCGCCCTGAGGCGGTGCAAATGATCGAGCGCGGCGCTGCCGTTGATCCAGCGCGATGCCCCTGTCGGCGTCGCGATCCGCCCGTCGAGCGACTGGCCGAGTTGCGCGACAACGAATGGCCTGTCGGGCGAGGCCGTCAGGATGGGTTCAAAGACGGCACCATAGTCCGACGACGGCCGAAGCGCTCTGATCTCGAAGGGTTGTGCGGGCATTTGAATGTCCGTTTCCCTGCTGTCCTTTGCGGGCGCCGGCGTTATATCGGGCCGTCGCTGAACAGTTTCTGAACCGACGTAGGGTCAGAGGCCAAAAACACTGATAGAGTCTCAATTTACGACGAACAAGGCGGCAAGGTGGCCATGCTCGGGGCGTCAGGCGATTCGGAGATAGACGCTATGACAGCGCTGCATCCCGGCGCGCGCAATGGCGGCGTTGCCGTCCCGCGACAGTGTCATACGATCGCGCCCAGCGTTGAAACCTTGCCTGCCGCCTGACCGCAAATGAAGCCCCTCCCGCCCCCGGAAACGTCTCTGTTCGATATCTATAAGCGCGCGCTCGGGCTGCTGACGCCCGAGAAGACGCTTGCGATCGCGCTCGCGATTGCCGGCGTTATCCTCGCCGCCGTTCAACTCGCCGAACCGATCCTTTTCGGCCGCGTCGTTGATGCATTGAGCCGAAAAGAGGATCCGACCGCCTATATCGCGCTGTGGGCGTTCCTCGGCCTGTTCGGCATCGTTGCTGGCGTAGGCGTTGGCATCTACGCAGACCGTCTCGCCCACCGCCAAAAACTGTCATATTTGGCGCAAGCGTTCGAACGCGCCATCGCGCTGCCGCAAGGCTATCACGCAACGCGCGGCTCCGGCGCGGTGATCCGCACGATCCTGAACGGCACCTCGTCTCTCTTCTGGCTCTGGCTCGGCGCCATGCGCGATCAGATGACCGCGCTTTTCAGCATTATCCTTCTGGTCCCGACCGCAATCGGCATGGACGCGCGCATGGCGTTGATCCTGCTCGCGCTCGCCGCTTTCTACACGCTGCTGAACGTGATCGTGATGCGTCGAACCGCGACCGGCCAGGCGTCGGTGGAACGCTACGAGTCGGCGCTGTCGAGTCGCGTCGTCGATGTCGTCGGCAATGTCAGCGTCGTCCAGAGCTACGCGCGACTTGCCGCCGAGGCCGATGCACTGCGCCAGCTCGCGCGCGATCTGCTCACCGCCCAATATCCCGTACTTACTTGGTGGGGCGTGCTCACCGTTCTGCAGCGCGCTGCTGCCACGCTGACGATGGTGATCGTGCTGGTCGCAGGTTCGATCCTGGCACAACGTGGCGAGCTGACCGTGGGCGAGATCGTCAGCTTCGTCGCTTTCGCCACCTTGCTGATCGGCAAGCTCGACCAGCTATCCGGCTTCGTGGTCCGTATTCATCAGCAAGGACCATCGCTACGTGCCTTTTTTTCTCTGATGGACGAGGCGGTGGCGAGTGCGGAAAAGCCTGACGCCAAGCCGCTCAATGACGTGAAAGGCGCCGTCGCGTTCGACAAAGTGACCTTCAAGTACGGCGCTGGCCCGCAAGGTGTTGAGGACCTTTCCTTCGAAATTCGCCCCGGCAAGACCCTCGCCCTCGTCGGCCCAACCGGCTCCGGCAAGTCGACGACGATTGCCCTTCTGCAACGTTTTCGCGATCCCGCGGGCGGCAAGATCCGCATCGACGGTCC
>CADECN010000333.1 GCA_902825785.1 uncultured Hyphomicrobium sp.
ACGTGCTGACGCTGACTGCGATGGGCGCGGACCCGGTGCGAATTCTGGCCTCGCAGTTCGGGCAGATTTACCAGATCCTGCAGCAAGGCCAGGGCGGGGTCGGTGGGTCACTCCGCTACCTGGGCCAGCTCCTAACAGGACTGATCACGCCGGCCCGTCTCGCTGTCGCCGGCGTTGCGGGGCTTGGCGCCGCGGGTATCGCGGCCGCGTCGTCTTGGCGATCGACGCAAAAGGAAATTGAACTTGCCCTGAGCGGCATCGGCGCCGCCGCCGGCGTCTCGGCTCGCGACATCACACGCATTGCCGATGCATCGAGCGCAACCAGCGCTTTGACGGTTGCCGAGTCCCGTAAAATTGCACTCGCCATTGCATCTACGGGCAAGGTTGGCGCGGAAACGACGGCACAACTAGTTGCGCTCGCCGAACCGTTGGGCAGGCTCTTCGGCGACGATACGATTGCCGGGGCAGAGAGACTCACCAAGGCCTTTGCCGATCCGGCCAAGGGGGTCGACGACCTCAACGCGCGTTTGGCCGTCTACGACGCTGCTACGCGCCAACGCATCCAGTCCCTTGTCGCCCAGAACCGGACCCAGGAAGCCCAGAACCTCCTATTGCGCGGTTCGGTCGACGCGATCAAAGCCGCCGGCGGCAACGTCGGCATCCTCGAAAAGCTATGGAACGATGCCGCGACGGCCGCGCGCGGCTATCTGGAAGCGGCCGGCAACGCCATCGACCGCAGTCTGGGCGGCGGGTCGCTTGAACAACAGTTGCGAGCGGCCCAGGAACAGTTGGCCAAGGCGCAAAAAGCGAACTTCCTGGGCATCGGAGCGAGCCCCGAGTTCATCGCCGACATCGCCGCACGCGTGGCCGACCTGACCGACAAGCTGCAGAAGCTCAACAAGGCTCAGGCCGAGGCTCCCGCTAACCAGCGTTCGCTGGCGCTGAGCGACGCAATCCGCTCCGCCGTCCCGGACATCGCTGCACTTGAGACCGCGACCGACGCGCTTGAGCGATTGAAGAAAGCGATGCTCGACCCCGCAGCGTTCTCCCGACTGCCGGCCGCCGACCAGGCGAACCTGCAGCGTGCTATCCAGCTTCGTTCGGAAGAGGTTGCAAGCATCGAGTTAAAGATCGCGAAGCAACGGACGAGCGCCGAGATCGCGCAGCAGGAAAACGCCTTCGCAATCGAGGCCATCAACGCACGGACGACGGCCGAGCGTGCCGAGATCGCTTACCGGCAAACGCTGGCGCGCGAAGAGAGGACCGGGAACACCGCTGCGCAGATTGCCGCCGCCGGCGCCGCCGCCACGGTGCTCGCCGAGGAAAACCGCCGCGTCGGAGACGAGATCAGATCGCGCAACTTTGCGGCCCGCCAGTCTATCGAGCTGGCCACACTCGAACTGTCGCTTGTCGGAAAGACAGCAGACGAGGCCGCGCGCATCACCGCAGCGTTCCGTGCGCGGCAGGAAGTCGAGGCCGCAGCGTTTCAATCGAGCCGGACGGTACTGCCGAACGAACTGGTCACGGCCGAGCGCAACGCTCGCGACATGGCCAAAGTCGAGAGCGATATTCGCCGCAAGCAGCTCATCGCGGATCTCGAATTCGAGCGCGCTCAGATGGGCCGCACCGCGACAGAACAATCGGTCTACGCACGACTACAGTCGGCCGGGCTGCTCGAGAACGGGGCCATTGCCGATGGCCAGGCGCAAGCAATCGCAGATCGCATCCGGTTCAACGAGGAGCTGCAACGCACGACCGACATTCAGCGCGAGTTCGCTGGCACGTTCTTGCGAGACATGGTTGCCGGCAAGTCGGCCATTGAAGCCGCCGGCAATGCGCTTGACCGGCTGGCGTCGAAGCTGCTCGACAGCGCGATCGACAATCTTGTCTCGGGTTTGGGGCAAGGCACCGGCGGCGGGTTGCTCGGTGGAACGCTGATCCCGGGCATCTTGCACGACGGCGGCACGGTCGGCGCGTACGTGCACCCGCCGGCGCACAAGATCGGCGTGCTCGTCCAACTCGAGGGAGGCTCGGATGAGCTCGCCCGCCAGCTGTGCATGCACATCGCGTTCGCCGCGCCGGAATACACGACGCGTGACGAGGTGCCGGCCGAGGCGATCGAGGCCGAGAAGCAGATCTACCTCAACTCCGACGAGCTCGCCGGCAAGCCCGAGGCTGCGCGGGAGAAGATCGTCGAGGGCATGCTCGGCAAGCGCTTCTTCGCGGCAGCACCCGGCGGCGTCCTCGTCGACCAGGCGTGGATTCACGACGCGGCGAAGTCTGTGGGTCAGGCGCTCGCCGAGGCCGGTGCAACCGTCAAGCAGTTCAAGCGGGTCTCGGTCGCGGGCTCGTGAGCTCGTCGTCCGGTGACGCGGCGGAGCC
>CADECN010000334.1 GCA_902825785.1 uncultured Hyphomicrobium sp.
GGCAACTCGCGCCAGCAAAAACAGTAAGCCATGACAAATGCGATTGAACCCGCCTCATACCGTCAATTTGCCGCCAAAAAGGATATCGGTCCCGACCTCGACGCCATATTCTTCGAAGCAAGCAACACCAAAACATTTGGTTCCGCTGTCGAACGCGCGACGTTTCGTTATCGGTGGCTCGGTCGCTACCTTGAGCATGATCCAGGATACGCGCACCTCGCGGTCAACCCGTCCGGAGACATCGTCGGCTACGTTGTCGGCGCGCTCGACGACCCGGCGCGCACACCCCGCTTCGCTGACATCGGCTACTTCGCCACCTTCCGTCATTTGACCGATCGCTACCCTGCCCACCTCCATGTGAACGTGGCGCCACGATTTCGAAATCGCGGGGTCGGCGCCGATTTGATACGGCTGTTCATCGCCGACGCGCGACGCGCCGGCAGCCGCGGTGTCCATGTCGTGACCGGCGCAGGCGCGCGAAACATTCCATTTTATAATGGACTGGGCTTTGCAGAAGCTGGCCGTACCGGCGAGGGCGCTGGGGAAGTCGTGTTTCTTGCTCGATCTCTTTAGTTCCGTGCCGCTAGGCGAGCGAACCGGCGGCGGCGGGAAAAGTCCGCGCAGAAGTAAATTCAATCAATTCGTTGGATGAAGGGATTAAGGGATTTAGTGTCGCTTTGAACCGCCCGGTCGCCGCCCCGACAAACTTGAGAGTTGGCGACCGGACTTCCCCCTGAATTCCGCCGCTCGGCCTAGTTAGATAGCTCAGGCAGGCGGGGCGGCTCGGTGAAAGAAGGCTGCGGGGCGTCCCCGGGAAGCCTGACGGTGCGAGGATCTTCCTTGGTCCGCCGCGATTTGCCCTCGAACAAGGCGCCTTGCTCGATTGAAAGAGATTGATGGAAGATGTCGCCGTCCACTTGGCTGGTTGACTGCAACATGACGCGTTGGCTGCGCACTGATCCTATGACGTGACCACGCACGACGACTTCGTCCGCGATGATATTGCCGCTGATCGTGGCCGTCTCGCCCACGATGACGTGACTACCTTGAATATCGCCCTCGACGGTGCCCTCGATCTGCACTTCGCCTTTTGAAATAAGGCTGCCCGTGATTGTTAGATCGGCGCCCACGACCGAAACAGGCCGCTGAGCATCCGACTTCGGAGTTGCAAGAAAAGGACGGGTCTGGAAAGCGGCGTCGCTGCCCGGAAACGCCTGTGGCTTAGACGCATCCTGATCCGCACGACGAAAATTTGGCATCATGGACTGACCCCTCCTCACTCAACCTTAGCAATGGCCCCAAATCGCTAGGCACCCGGCGCGACGCCCCGAATAAACACGCCGGAACTGTGCATTCGCGGTGATTCGCTTAGCAGTTTTTGCAGTGCGGAACAGCCTACGCTCTCCGGCTATCCACCGCAATTCCCACCCAATAGACCGCTAGTCGCAGGTTGCGACGGTAGTGTGGCGCACTATCCACGCTCGCTCCGAGGCTTTGCCTCTTTTCGCCTCACGCCGACAAGCTCCGTTGTCGCGGCGAGCACCTCTTCGGCGTGTCCGCGGACGTTTACCTTGCGCCAGGTTTTGGCGATCCGGCCGTGCTCGTCGATCAAGAATGTCGCACGCTCGACACCCATGTAGCGGCGACCGAACATCAGCTTCTCGACCCAGACGCCATAAGCGGCGGCAGCCACTTTGTCGGAGTCCGACAGGAGGCAGACATCAAGGTCGTATTTGGTCCGGAAGTTCTTGTGCCGCCGCGGACTGTCCGGAGATATCCCGATGATGACCACCCCAATCTTGCGAAATTCGTCGGCCATACAGGAGAAGTCTTTTGCTTCGGCCGTGCAGCCCTCAGTGTCGTCTTTGGGGTAAAAATAGACCACGACTGGATGCCCCCGAAACTGGTGCAAATGCACAGTATTGCAGGCCTCGTCTGGTAGCGAGAAGTCGGGGGCGGCGGGCCTCGTTTCTGCCATGCGGATCGCGCCTTTCTTTTGTCGCTTTTCGGCTGGTACGTGCGAAGCCTAGGTAATTGACGCGTATGCGATTTGCGGGCTCGGGCAGGGCGGCGGCGCGTATGGCGTCGGCCGCCCGTCTGGGGGTTGAAGGAGCGGTTTTGACCACACAACCGTCAAACGGACGCACTGCGGGTGCGACCGGTCCGGCATCGCGTCGGCCGGCCGAGAGTCCGCCGAGGTTGCCGACGGCTGGCCGCACCCTGACGGTCGCTCGTGGGCCACGACAGCCGGCAGTGGACCGCCGAACCCGCATTTTTACCGCCCTGCGCCGCTCGGCCAAAGTCTGTTTCTATGCCTTCGCACCAATTCTTATTCTTGGCCTGATGGCGGCCGGCATCCTTTACGTACGTTTGAGCCACGG
>CADECN010000335.1 GCA_902825785.1 uncultured Hyphomicrobium sp.
TTACGGCAATCCTTGGTGCGATGGCGGTTTCCTCACGCTCGAAGAGCAAGAAATGAGACGCGCTCACCGCCTCGATATCCCGCTTGAGCGGCGCTGGAACAGGTATTGGTGGTAGCTGCGCTTTTGCGCGATCCGAACCCAAGGGATCGCGTCCACTGAACCGTCAGACGGCGGGGACTTTTGTTCCGTCATCGTCACGGCGAAGAGAACCGGATAGCATACATGACACTTTTGATCCGGCGGCGCGGCCGCCCGGGTCCGTGAATTTATGTTCGTCGCATTGCGGGAGTAACGATCATGGTCTTCGGCAAATTTTTCCGTCGCTCGCAACCCACGTCGCCACCGCCACCGCCAGAACCGCCTCGTGATGCCGACTACCTTGCGGCTGTCGCCGTTATGGAGGCGCTACAGGAACATAAGCGAGCTTCGCATCCTCTGATGAAGCTCGTTGGCGAAGAGGCAATGCTCTCGCGCGAGTCATTTAACCGCGATGGCAGCATCGTCCTTGATAAGATGATCGAGGAGATGATGGTCAAATACAAGGAGGCGGGCCTCGATACCGGTGAACTCGAAGCGCGGCTGCGCGCCGAGGTCGCGAATGTGCCGAAGCCACCGAGCCGGTTCGAGCATCCGATCAACTACGCAATCATCGCCAAGATCGCCGATACGGCTGAAGCCATTCTGCGCGGCAAGAACATGCCTATCGCGAAAAGGCCGATATTCGGGACGTTGCAGACCGGACGCCTCAACGGCATGGCGGTGCGGATCAAGAACGACAAGTACTATCTGATCTTTATCGAGGACGGCCTGTTCGGCTTTGCCAACCTATTTTCGAAATGCATCGCGCAGGCGTTTCCGCCGAAGGATGGTCGTGAGGGCGAGACGACCTTTTCGACCGACGATGATGACGTCACTCTCAATATCGTCAGCAACGACGAGCTGCTCGAACGCTTTTTCGATGTGATCCAAGCCTATGTGGTGGCCGGCTATCCACATGCGGCGAGGCCCTACATTCCGCATCCGCGCTATGCGGGACTAGCATCGATTTTGACCGACACGATGGAGCATTTCATCATCGGCCATGAGTACGGTCACTGCGTGCTTGGCCACCTTGAAGGCGGTAGTCCGCAGAAGGCCGCTTTCGGAGATGGTCAGGAGGTCGATCTACTATCGTTGCCGTGGAAGCAGGAACTGGAAGCCGACTACATGGGCTTCATGGTCGCCATGGAAGCCATGGACCGTCAGAACCTCCATTTCTCACTTTACTATTGCGGCATGGAGGCATTGTTCGCGACCATGACGGTTATCGAGCGGGCTGTCAGCATTTTGCGCTTCGGCGAAGTGCGCGAACAGGTGCTCGATAGTCATCCGCCCTCCGACATCCGACGCATGGGGCTGCGCATGCATCTTGAGAAGGCGGTCGGGGAGGAGGGAAGCGCGGGCGCCGCGGAACTCGCAAACAAAGTCACCGCCATCATCGAAATGATGTGGGTGCTGACCGAGCCGCGTTTCCAGGAAATGCGCGAGCAAGGGGTGCAGCCACACGAGAACTGGCTGCACTAACGGAACGCCAAGGTAGGGTGGTGGGTTGGAGGAGCGCTCTTTATGGCCTGGCTTCCTCAGTCCAAGGCATACCGCTCGATTGCCCAACGGAAAAAAATTTCTGCGCGCTCGCGTGATTCGTCCGTCGCGGGTTTCGCCTTGTTGAAATTTTCTTCCGCCTTGCGAAGTTCGCCGGAGACGAACTCGGCGATCGGCGGAGGTGCAACTCCTCGGCCGAGTTCCCGTGTTGCGGCCTTCTTTATCAGCAGGTCATCAATGCACTCCAATATCTCCCGCGGCAGGTCGGCGCCGGCCATCAAGTCTTGAATGTTCATTGGCGCGATGCGCGCCTCCGGATGGACCGCGAGCCAGCGCAATGTCATTGCTGGGCGGAGCACATAGAAAATCTTCTTCACCGGCACATTTTTTCCCTTCGGCGACGCCATCGTCGAATAGGCGTCTGCCAAGCCGGATGTAGTGATGGGCGAAGCGATCGCGGTCGCCCACGTTGCGCGCGAGTTCCAGGAACCGCTCGCAGAACTCTGGCTCGGCCCGATAGACGATCGGAGACGTCAGCCATTCGACGATTACCGCGTTGCCGCCAAGCAGAAGCTTCACGGCCTTCGAGAGGTCCCAGCCGTTGACGTCAAACACTTCCGTTAGAGGAAGCTCGATTACGTCGCGCTTGGGGAACAAGGAAAGATAGTCGCGGCGTGCGCGAATGAACACAAACCTGCAATCGTAGTCGCTGTCGGGCGAGGGAAACCCCCATGCGCGGCTTCCGCTCTCGACAGCCAATGGCAAAAATACCTTGTG
>CADECN010000336.1 GCA_902825785.1 uncultured Hyphomicrobium sp.
AGCCGGACGCGCCGAGCGTAATCGCGGCCTCTTCTTCGTCGCGGCCCTGCGCCTGCATGAGCGGGATCAGTTCACGCGCAACGAACGGGAACGTCACGAAAATGGTGGCGAGCACGATGCCCGGTACAGCGAAAATGATCTTGATGTCGTGATCGGAGAGCCAGCCGCCGAACCAGCCCTGAGCGCCAAAGACGAGCACGTAGATAAGGCCGGCGACGACGGGCGAAACCGAAAAAGGAAGGTCGATCAACGTCGTCAGGAACGCCTTACCGCGAAACTCGAACGTGGCGATGGCCCACGCCGCGGTCACACCGAAGACGACGTTGAGCGGAACGGCGATTGCTGCCGCGATCAACGTAAGACGGATGGCGGAGAGCGCGTCGGGATCGACCAGTGCCGCAAGATAGACGTGCCAGCCGCGGCGGAAGGCCTCGACGAAGACAGCAATCATCGGCAGCAGGATGAACAGCGCGAAGTAAGAAACGCCGACGCCGATGATCAGATACTTGACGCCCGAGGCGTCGCGCGTCGCGACGTTCGCCTCGAACTTGCTGCGACCGCCGACGCGTGTCGCAAGTGTTGCGGCCCCAGCCATTAGTCCCCCTTGGCCGCGCGGCGGGTAGACCACGCCTGCAGGTAGTTGATGACGAGAAGCAGAATGAAGGAGACCACAAGCATGACGGCCGCGATCGCCGTTGCCGCCTGATAGTCGTATTCTTCAAGCCGCGTGATGATGAGCAGTGGCGTGATCTCCGACACCATCGGCAGGTTACCGGCGATGAAGATGACGGAGCCATATTCGCCGACGGCGCGCGCGAACGCCAAGGCGAAGCCCGTGAGAAGGGCCGGTACCAGAGCCGGAATGACCACCCGCCAAAATGTCTGAACGCGCGTCGCCCCGAGGCTCGCGGCCGCTTCCTCGAACTCGACATCGAGATCTTCAAGAACCGGCTGAACGGTGCGGACCACGAATGGCAGCCCGATGAAAACCAGCGCCACGAACACGCCGGCAGGACCGAAGGCCACCTTGATACCGAGAGGTTCCAGGATTTGGCCCAGCCATCCGTTGGGCGCGTAGAGAGCGACGAGCGAAATGCCGGCGACGGCCGTGGGCAGCGCGAACGGCAGGTCGACAAGTGAATCGATCAGCTTGCGCCCGGGAAACGTGTATCGCACGATTGCCCAGGCGAGGATGAGTCCGAACACGACGTTGACGGCTGCAGCGAGCAGAGACGCGCCGAAGGTCAGCTTGTAGGATGCCACGACGCGCGGATTGGTAACGACGCTGATGAAGCGGTCCAAATCCATGCCGCCGGCTTTGATGAAGACCGCCGACAACGGGATTAACACGATCAGCGACATATAAAGCAGCGTGAAGCCGAGCGAGAGGCCGAAGCCCGGCAAGACCCGATGCTTGCGGACGACAAGAGCTTTCTGCATCGGCCCTTACCAGCCAAGAGCGATTGCGGCGACGCCGAGCCAGCAGGTGGCGAAAGTCACCCAGGCGAGCCCTGTGACGAATAGTTTCGACGTCATTGCCGTGCGTCCTCCGCGATGATGGCGGCTTGTACGCTAAGCCGGAGGCCGAGCGTGCCAAACGAAGATAAAGTGCTGTCGTTATTCGGTGTGGTAATAAGCCTTCGCAGTCAGGGGCTTGGATGCCGCGAAGTCCGGATGAGGTGGAGAATGGCCAGCACGCCGCCAACGGTGGTGGCCAGCGGAAGCGTCGCGATAGTGCGCGCCGTGCCGAAGGTAGCCAGCAGCGGCTTACTCCCGGCGGTTTGCAGCAGGAACGTGACAACCGCGGTGGCTGTGTAATAGACCGCGAAGAAGCGCATCAGGCTCTCGCCTCGTCCGTATTCGGTGAGGGCGGCGGCCTTGAAAACGTAATCGATCATCGACGCGCTGATCGTGCCGAGAACGACGAGCGCGGCCAGCGTTTTGAGATACGGCGTCTGGGTGAGCACACCCATTGCGGAGGCTTTCGGCTGCTCACGCGGCGGCTGGCTGGCTGAGCCGGGTGCGCGGAGGCCGAAAAGCAGAATGCCGGAGATCAGGTGATAAAGCGCCAGCACCGGGAGCATGGCGGTGAGCGGGAAGGCCGATGCCATGCGCTCGGTCAGGAGGCCGCCGATCATGCCGCCAACCGTGCCCGCGCCCGCAACGCTTCCAACGAGCGTTTTTGCCGAACGCGGATCGAAGCGTTCGTTGAGCATGGACCAGAATGCCGAGGTGAGGATCGCGCCCACGGCGATCGAGAGCAAATAGAGAGCGACGGCGGCGGCACGCGGAGAGGTGGGCGCGGCCGCCCAGACTGCG
>CADECN010000337.1 GCA_902825785.1 uncultured Hyphomicrobium sp.
GGCGCGAAGCGCAGAAGGTTCAGACCGCGTCGGTCGCGCCGGCCGCAGCGCCCGCTGCGGCGCCGGTGGAGACCGCGCCGGTCGCCGAAAAAGTCGTCAACGTCGTGCAGCCGGCGAAGCCGGTCGATGCCAAGGCGAACGTGACGGTCGCCGACGGCAAGCAGAAATGCGTGCGCTTCTTCCCGGCGATCGGCGAGCGCGTCGAAGTCGACTGCGCGACTGTCCAGTAAGTCACCGTCGAGAGTAGCCCCTCGCCCCTGACTACACTCCTCAGGGGTGAGGGAAAACGCCCGCTCGGATCGCTCCGGGCGGGCGTTGGTTTTTCGTGGCAGACGCACATAAGCGTGCGCCGAGTGTCACATATGGATCTGGCGCTTGGCGACGGCGAGGGCGGCTTCCTTGACGGCCTCCGTCAGCGTCGGATGGGCGTGACAGGTGCGGGCGAGGTCCTCGGCCGAGCCTGAGAATTCCATCAAGACGGCGGCCTCGGCGATCATTTCGCTGGCGTTGGCGCCGATGATGTGAACGCCGAGCACGCGATCGGTCGTCGCGTCCGCCAAAACCTTCACGAAGCCATCAGTGGTGCGATTGACTTTGGCGCGACCGTTGGCCGTGAACGGAAACTTGCCGACCTTGTAGGCGATGCTGGCGGCTTTGAGTTCTTCTTCCGATTTGCCGACGCTCGCGACCTCGGGGCTGGTGTAGATAACGTTGGGAATGACGTCGTAATTCACGTGGCCGGCCTGGCCAGCGATGATTTCGGCGGCCGCGATGCCTTCGTCCTCGGCCTTATGGGCCAGCATCGGGCCGGCGATGACATCGCCGATGGCGTAGATGCCCGTGACGCTGGTTTGGAAATGACCGTCGGTCAGAATGCGCTTCTTCTGGTCGAGCGCGATGCCGGCTTCGGCGAGGCCGAGCCCCTCGGTGTAGGGCGTGCGGCCGACAGCGACGAGCAGCACGTCGGCGTCGATGCTCTCGGCCGGACCGCCCTGCGCCGGTTCGACTTTCGCCGTGACGCCCGATGGCGTGAGGTCAGCGCCCGTCACCTTGCTCGACAGGCGGAAGACGATGCCCTGCTTTTCGAGGGTGCGCTGAAAGGTGCGCGCGACCTCGGCGTCGATGCCCGGCACGATACGGTCGAGGAACTCAATCACGATGACCTCGGAGCCAAGGCGGCGCCAGACCGAACCAAGCTCCAGTCCGATGACGCCGGCGCCGATCACAAGAAGCCGGCGCGGGACCGACGTGAGATCGAGCGCGCCGGTCGACGAGACGATGTGCTTTTCGTCGATCTCGATGCCGGGGAGACGGATGACGTCGGAACCTGTCGCGATGACGATGGACTTGGTATCGAGCGTCTGCGTTTCGCCGTTCATGAAGGTGACGCCGACCTGGCCGGACTTGATGATGCGGCCAGTGCCGTGGAAGGTATCGATCTTGTTCTTCTTCAAGAGGTAGGCGACGCCGTCGACGTTGCCTTTCACGCCCTCGCGCTTGAAGGCCTGCATCTTGGGGACGTCGATGATGGGGTTGGTCTCAATTCCCATGGCCGCGAAGTCGTGCTTGGCCTCGTCATAAAGGTGCGACGCGTGCAGGAGCGCCTTCGACGGGATGCAGCCGACGTTGAGGCAGGTACCGCCGTGCGTGGCCCGCTTTTCGACAACGGCGACCTTCATGCCAAGCTGCGCGGCGCGGATGGCGCAGACGTAGCCGCCCGGCCCGGTGCCAATGACGATCAAGTCGTAAGGTCCGGCCATTTCCTCAATCCTGTATTCAATTCGCCGTCGTGGTCACGACGGCGTTGCGGTGAAAGAGAGCGCACGAAAGCGGAGCCGTGCAACTCAAATTAGAGTTCAAGGATGAAGCGCTGCGGGTCTTCCAGGCATTCCTTGACGCGGACAAGGAAGGTCACGGCTTCCTTGCCGTCGACGATGCGATGATCGTACGACAGCGCCAAGTACATCATCGGGCGCGCCACGACCTGGCCGTTGCGGACAACCGGGCGCTCCTCGATGCGGTGCATGCCGAGGATGCCGGACTGCGGCGCATTGAGGATGGGCGTCGACATCAGCGAGCCGTAGACGCCGCCGTTCGAGATGGTGAAGGTGCCGCCCTGCATTTCCTCAATGCCGAGTTTGCCGTCACGCGCCTTGCGGCCGAACTCGACGACCTTCTGCTCGATCTCGGCGAGCGACATCCGATCGGCGTCGCGCACGACGGGAACAACCAAGCCCTTCTCGGTGCCGACGGCGACGCCGATGTGATAGTAGTTCTTGTAGATCAATTCATTGC
>CADECN010000338.1 GCA_902825785.1 uncultured Hyphomicrobium sp.
GATCAACGTCACCAATCTCGCGGGCGTGCCCTCGATCATCTACGGCTTGCTGGCCCTGGGCCTCTTCGTGCAGACCTTCAAATTGGGCCAGACGATATTCGTCGCGGGCCTAACCCTCGCACTCCTCATCCTGCCTATCATCATCGTGGCGACGCGCGAGGCCGTGCGGTCCATCCCGCTTGAAATCCGCGAAGCCGCCTACGGTCTCGGCGCCGATAAATGGCAGACCGTCAGCGGCTACATCCTCCCTGCTGCCCGGCCCGGCATTCTCACCGGCGCCATTGTCGGCATGTCGAGGGCCATCGGCGAAACCGCGCCCATCATCACCATTGGCGCGCTCACCTTCATCGCCTTCCTGCCGCCCTCGCCCGTGCAGACGACCTTTCCCTTTGTCAACGCCGACTGGCTGAACTCGCCGTTCACGGTGCTGCCGATCCAGATGTTCAACTGGATCTCGCGCCCGCAGGCGGGCTTTCACGTCAACGCGGCTGCGACCGGCCTCATTCTCCTCGCCATGACGCTACTCATGAACGGGCTCGCGATCTGGCTTCGCTATAAGATTCGCAGGGGTATCCGATGAAACCCGAACTTTCCCGACCGGAGACATTCATGCACGGAAACGCAGACGGCGCGGCGACTGCCGACCGGCAGGATACGGCACCGTTGCGCGCCGAGGTCAACAACCTGAACTTCTACTACGGCGCCAGCCAAGCCCTTAAGGCGGTTAACCTGCCCATCGTCGATCGCAAAGTGACGGCCCTGATCGGCGCCTCGGGATGCGGAAAAAGCACGTTGCTGCGCTGTTTCAATCGCATGCACGACCTCTATATCGGCAATCGCTACGAAGGCAGCATTACACTCCATCCAGAGAACCTTGATATCGTAGCCCCTGGCGTCGACCCCATGTATGTGCGCTTGCGCATCGGCATGGTGTTTCAGAAGCCCAACCCGTTTCCGAAGTCCATCTTCGACAACGTCGCCTCCGGGCTCTATATCCGGGGCATCAAAGCGCGTTCGCTCGTGGAGCAGCGTGTCGAGCACGCACTACGGCAGGCCGCCCTTTGGGATGAGGTCAAGAACCGCCTTCACCAGTCGGCCTACGGCCTCTCGGGCGGGCAGCAACAACGACTCTGCATCGCGCGCGCGCTCGCCCCCAATCCCGGCCTCATCCTGTTCGACGAGCCGACCTCCGCCCTCGATCCGATCGCCACGGCCAAGATCGAGGAGCTTATCGACGAACTGCGCGACAAGTACACAATCGTCATCGTCACCCACAACATGCAGCAGGCGAGCCGTATCTCCAACTTCACGGCCTTCATGCACCTCGGACAAATGCTCGAATACGCCCCGACCATGGATTTCTTCATGAGGCCTCAGCATCCCAAGACGCAGGAATACATCACCGGCCGGTTCGGATGATCTCAAGGATTGAAAGGCCAGCGCGCATGCAACACCCCCATATCGTGCGTTCCTTCGACGATGAGCTTGGAGCCCTGAGGAGCAAAGTTGGCATCCTCGGCGAGCGTTCGGCCGAGCAGCTTGCCGACGCCATCAAGGCCCTCGTGGGCAAAAATTTAGACCTCGCGCGTCACGCCGTCCTTGAGGACGATGCGATCGATATGCTCGACACCCAGATCGAGAAAGAGGCCGTCAGCCTTATCGCGCGCCGGCAACCCATGGCCATCGACCTGCGCGAAATTGTCGGCGCCTTCCGCATCGCCGCCGAGCTGGAACGCATTGGTGACCTTGCCAAGAACATCGCCAAGCGCGCCGTGGCCCTGGGTCCAAAGCCGCTTCCCGAGCCGTTGGTTGAACGCCTCGATGCTTTGGCGACGCTGGCCGCGCGCCAGCTTGAGCGTGTTCTGGAAGCGTACGCGCGGCTTGATCCAGGTGCCGCCCTCGAAATCCGCGACGGGGACGTGAAGATCGACGAGCTGCACACCGATTTCTTTGCCGATGCGCTGCAGCTTATTGAGCGTGATGGCAGCCAAGCCGCCCAAGCCACGCATCTCCTGTTCTGCGCCAAGAACCTGGAACGCATCGGGGATCACGCGACCAACATCGCCGAAAGCATCCATCTGATCGCCACCGGTCTCGATCCCGCCGAGAAGCGCCGCAAGCGTGACGAAAGCAGCACGCTTATGCCCCGCGTTCACAGCACTTAATTTACCGACCCCTCGGTAAACGTCTTGCCAGCGTCAATATATCGATATATCTCGACATAAGAGATAGTAACGGAGCCCGCAATGACCCGTCCCTTCAATGTACTTTT
>CADECN010000339.1 GCA_902825785.1 uncultured Hyphomicrobium sp.
TCTACAGATTTTAACAACACGTTGGACGAATATGATAAGCTTGGTGTAAGAACAGACTACAACGACAGTACCGGCACGGCGGTGTGCGCATCGGTTAATGTAAAGGAGAACGGAGATCGCCATCTCGTGGTGCGGTTCACCTCGCGCGATGCCGCGCTTGCCGCCGAAACCGCCAACAAGATTGCGGACGTCTACGTGCGCTCGCTCGCGCCTGAGGGACTTGGCGCGCTGGATGCGGAGCGTTCCACGCTTAAGCGTCAGATGAACGCGCTCGCTCAATCGTTGCAGGCGGATCGCGCGCAAATTGCGCTGCGCCGGCGTGAGATTGAGTCCGCGACAGGTACCGACGCCGGTTCGATCGACACGAATATGGCGACGCTCTCCAATGATTTCGAAAAAGCCACGGCGGCACGCAATCTTGCTGACGATGAGTTTGCGCGCGCTCGAGATTTGGCCACGGCGGGGACAGCCGCCACACTTGCACAAGCAGAACCATTCGCTCTTGTTCAGGACTTGGTGCAGCAGCGGGCGCGCGCCGAGCGACAGATGGCCGATCTCAAAACAATGCTCAGTCCCGGTCATCCGCGCGTTCGCCAGATCGAGGCTGACCTTGCGCGGCTCAAAAAGCGCATCGCCGGTGAGATCGGGAAGCTCTTGGAGGGCGCCGAAGCTGATGCCAAGGCTGCGGCCGAACGCGCGGGCGTCGCGCGAACGAACCTCGACGGGTTCAAGGTGCGCATCGCGGGAATCGGGGTGCAACGAGACGAGCTTCGTAAACGTGAGGCGACGGCGCTGGCGCTGCAGGCCGAGGTGAGAGTCAAGCAAGATCAAATTGCTGAAAATCAGAAAGCCATCGACAAGCTGGCTGCGAAGCGGGGTGGCGAAGTCGTCACGCGAGCACAGCCATCAAGCGTTCCATTGCCGACCAAGACTATGCGGATTGCCGGGTTGATCTTCGCGGCGGCGATGATGCTCGGAGCCGCGTTGGTTCTGGCCAGGGCGTTTGTAATCCGCGCGAGAGGCACCGTTCGCAAGCAGCCTGCCGAACGGCCGCGCGAAACCGTCGCGCCTTCGGCGGTGAAGTCGGCGCAAGGCAGTGGCGAAATATCGATCTCGGCCGTGGCCGACCGTCTCGAGAGAGAGCGGTCGTCGCAAGGCGGACATCGCACGCTGGTGACGGCGGCTGCTCTCGACGGCATCGATGCGGGCATCGAGGCGTATGCGATCGCTGAGAGATTGGCAGAGGTTGGTCGCTCCGTGGTGCTCATCGACTGGAATCGGCGCGGAGTTGCCGGGAGCGCATCGGGGGGAGTGCCGTCGATACCCGGCTTCAACGATCTCATCATTGGTTCGGCCGGCTTTGAGGACGTGGTGCGGCGCGTACGCGGCACCGGCGTTCATGCGATCGCGTGCGGCAACGCATTGCCCGACGACGGCGGCTCAATCGATGTCGACCTGATGAATCTGGCGCTCGATGCACTCGATGAGGCATACGACCATATCATCGTTGCGGGACCACATCGCGAGGCGCGCTATCTGTTTGAAGCCATTCTCGGGCGGTTCGATACCGGTATGAGCGTGGCTGTCGGGCCGAGCTCGCTCGCCGATCTCGACGAACCGGAAGGTACGTTCCTGGGCTTTCCGGTCGCCGACATCGATGTCATACGCTTCAAGCGAGTGACGGTACCGCATGTCGCAACGCGATCGCCACTCGATCGGATCGGAATGCGCGGGCGCGCCACGGCGTCCTGACGAAGCCGCACCCATTCAGCCGTCGGGTTTCTGCATCCATGCGATCAGAAGACCGGCCGGCAAGACCCAAAGCAGTCCGGCGAAAATGTAGTACAGCAGTTCGACGAACTTGCTGGCGTTGTTAACCTGCAGGATCATGGCTACGGCCATGGCGAGCAGGGCATAGACCGCGATAACGACGATTAACGCGATTGTGCCGACAAATTTTCGTGTGCGCTGGGTCATATGCGTCTTTTCGTAGCCGCCGCGACGTTCCGCGCGCGAACGGCGCTTGCAGGGCGGTCCAGGCATTGCGTATCACCGGCCACGCACACCCAGGCAAGGACTAAGTTACTCATGAACGCTTCCTCAATCATCGCAAACGGCCGCGCGCAACAGGACTTTCCCCCTCGCGGTGCGCTGTCCGCGATCTCCATTTGGTTGTGGAGCGTCGTGGCGCTGGTTTTTGCGATGATCGTCTTTGGTGGCTCGACGCGGCT
>CADECN010000340.1 GCA_902825785.1 uncultured Hyphomicrobium sp.
CCTCGATCGCGTTCTGCATGGCGAGCGCGTTCATCACCGTCGCCAGCATGCCCATGTAGTCGGCGCTGGCGCGCTCCATGCCTTTGGCGGCGCCAGCCATGCCGCGAAAAATGTTGCCGCCGCCAATGACGAGGCAGATCTCGGCGCCGCCCTTTTTCGCTTCAAGAACTTCCTGGGCCAGCCGCTCGCAGGTGGCGGGATCGATGCCGTATTGGCCCTCGCCCATCAGCGCCTCACCGGAAATTTTGAGGAGCACGCGCTTGTAGGCGCGCACTGGGGCGGCTTGTGGCTGTTCGGCAAGGCTCATGAGGGCGAATCTATAGACTAAGCGCGGGCGCAGAGTCAGCCCGCTCGCGCCCGCTGACTGCGCCAGGGGTTCCCGCAAACGAAAAGGGCGCGGGACCTGGCCCCGCGCCCTTTAAGCTTCATTCCGGTCGACCGATCAGCTCGGCTTGGACATCGCGGCCACTTCGGCAGCGAAATCGTCGGCGCGCTTCTCGACGCCCTCGCCGACCGCGAAGCGCACGAAGCTCTTCACGGCGATCGGGGCGCCGGCGGCCTTGGCCGCTTCCGCGACCGCCGCTTCGACCGAGAGGTCCGGGTTGTGGACAAACGCCTGCTTCAGCAGCACGGATTCCTCGAAGAACTTCCGCATCCGGCCCTCGATCATCTTATCGAGCACCTGTTGCGGCTTGCCTTGCGCCTTCGGGTCTTCCTTGAGTTGCTCCAGCAGCACAGCCTTCTCACGCTCGACGCGGTCTGCGTCGATATCGCGTTCCGTGAGCGCAAGCGGGCTCGATGCCGCGATGTGCTGCGCGACCTTACGTCCGATGCTCTCCAGCGCGGCCTTGTCCGCCGTCGACTCAAGCGCCACCAACACGCCAATACGGCCAACGCCGTCAGCGATCGCGCCGTGGACGTAGGAAACCACAGCGCCGTTGGCGACGTTCACCTTGGCCGAACGGCGCAGGGTGATGTTTTCACCGATCGTGGCGATCAGGTTGGTCACCTGGTCGGTCACGGTCGCGCCGCCGGCGTCGGCCTTCAACAGCGCATCATGGTCAGCAGCGGTTAGCGCCAGCTTCGCGTAGGTGGCGGCGGCCTTCTGGAAGTCGCCGTTGCGCGCGACGAAGTCGGTTTCCGAGTTGAGCTCGATTACTGCGCCGGTCGTGCCCGAAACGGCGGCGGCGACGACGCCTTCAGCAGAAACGCGGTCGGCCTTCTTCGCGGCCTTCGACAAGCCTTTTGCGCGCAGCCAATCGATGGACGCTTCCAGGTCGCCGTTGTTCTCGGCGAGCGCCTTTTTGCAGTCCATCATGCCAACGCCGGTCTTTTCGCGCAGGTCCTTGACCAGCGCAGCGGTAATTTCCGCCATGTCTTGCTCCTGAGACTTCTCTCGTCAGTTATTTAGTAATTCGCGCCGGAAGGGCCATCCATCGGGCTTTCGACCGGTGTCGGATCAGGCGCGCGTTCACGCACGACCGGTTCCACCGGCGGCTTCGCCGACGCGCCGATGTCGGCGCCGCCGCGAACCTGGTTCTCGGTGAGGCCATCGAGCACTGAGTCGGCGATCAGATCGCAATAGAGCTGAATCGCGCGCGCCGCGTCGTCGTTGCCCGGGAACGGGTACGTGACTTCGTCCGGATCGCAGTTCGAATCCACGATCGCCACGACCGGGATGCCGAGCTTGCGGGCTTCCTGAATGGCGATCGCTTCCTTGTTGGTGTCGATCACGAACATCAGGTCCGGAACGCCGCCCATCGAGGCGATGCCGCCGAGCGAACGGTCGAGCTTGTCGCGCTCGCGCTGGAGGTTCAGCACTTCGCGCTTGGTGAGGCCAACACCGCCGCCTGCGATGATCGATTCCGTTTCACGCAGACGCGCGATCGACTTCGACACCGTTTGCCAGTTGGTCAGCGTGCCGCCGAGCCAGCGTTGGTTGATGTAGTACTGCGCTGAGCGTTGCGCCGCGGCTTTGATGTTGTCTTGCGCCTGGCGCTTGGTGCCGACGAACAGCACGCGGCCGCCGCTCGCGGCGACTTCGCGCACCTTCAGCAGCGCCTGGTGCAACAACGGCACCGTCTGCGACAGGTCGAGAATGTGGATGTTGGACTTTTCGCCGAAGATGTAGCGGTCCATCTTCGGGT
>CADECN010000341.1 GCA_902825785.1 uncultured Hyphomicrobium sp.
ATCTCGAGCGGCAGGCGAAGCAGCACGTAACCGGCGTCGCGGGCGCCTGCGGCGTGGGCCGTTTCCAGGATCGGCTCGATCTCGTGATCGTTCAGCCCCGGAATGATGGGCGCGGTCAGTACGGTCACCGGAACGCCGGCGGCGGTAAGTTGTCTGATCGTTTCGATGCGTCGGGGCGGTGTCGCTGCGCGCGGCTCCATCGCTCGCGCCACCTTACGGTCAAGTGTCGTCACGGATATCGCGACTTTGGCCAGGCCCTTCTCGGCCATGGGTGCCAGAATATCGATGTCACGCGTTACGAGCGCCGATTTTGTGACGATGCCGACGGGATGGTTGGTGTCAGCAAGGACCTCAAGGATGCTGCGCGTAATCAGGTGCTCGCGCTCGATCGGCTGATAGGGATCGGTGTTGGCGCCGAGCGCAATGGTCGCGGGCTTGTATGCCTTGCCGCAAAGTTCCTCGATTAGCCGTTCGGCGGCGTTCGTCTTGGCGTAAAGCTTGGTCTCAAAATCGAGCCCCGCCGAGTGGCCGAGGTAGCAATGGGATGGGCGGGCATAGCAATATATGCAACCATGCTCGCAGCCCCGATACGGATTGATCGAGCGATCGAACGATATGTCCGGGCTTTCGTTGCGCGTTATGATGGTTCGCGCCGGTTCTTCGTAAACGTCGGTGCGGAAAACATCGAGTTCACCCAGCGTCTCCCAACCGTCATCGAAGTTTTCAAGGGCGTTGCTCTCGAAGCGCCCCGAGCGGTTGGTGCGCGCGCCGCGTCCGCGCCGCCGCTCGCTATCAACCAGAACCGCGTCGTCTGGCAATTTTGCTGCCGTTTTCTCTCGATCACCCATGTCCAAGACGGTAGCAGAGGGTCGAGAACAAATAAAGAACAAACTGGCGCCCGCTGTTAGGCGTGCACGCGTCGTGTGTGTGATTTCCGCCGCTTGTCCCATTGCGACTGACATGTCAGGACATTGAACGCATGATCTCTGTCATCATTCCCGCGCTCAATGCCGAGCGGACCCTTGGCGGAACACTGGCTTCGCTCGTTGCACCGGCTGTCGACGGTATCGTCCGGCAGGTCATTGTTGCGGATGGCGGTTCGACCGACGAGACCCGCGAAATTGCCGATTTGGCGGGCGCCGATGTGGTCGTCTCGAAGCCTGCAAGGGGACGGCAGCTCGCGGCTGGTGCCGCGGAAGCTCGTTTTCCCTGGTTGCTCTTTCTGCATGCCGACACGGTTTTGAGCGAAGGCTGGGATCGCGAGGCCCTCTCTTTCATAGGGCGCGTGGATCGCGGCGAGCACGAGCCGGCTGCGGCCGCGTTCCGGTTCAAGCTGGATGACCGAGGATGGGCACCGCGCTTGCTGGAGGGCATGGTCAGGGCAAGGTGCCTGGTTGTTGGGTTGCCTTACGGCGATCAGGGCTTGCTCATTTCAAAGCGTTTGCTGGACTCGGTGGGAGGCTACCGCGGTGATCTGCCGTTCCTGGAGGATGTCGATCTTGTGCGCCGGCTTGGCCGACGGCGGCTCGCGTTTCTCGATGCCACGGCGATGACATCAGCGGAGCGCTATAAGCGAGATGGCTACCTGGCAAGGTCGCTGCGCAACCAGATGTGCCTCGCTCTCTATGGCGCAGGGATGCCTGTTAACCGCATCGCGCGTCTGTATGGGGTTTCGAGCCCAGTCGGCTGATATTGCGACGCCTTGCCGTAACGTTCGCGAGGAGGTCATTATGCACGATTTCACGCGTCGCGACGTCGTTCTGTCGGCGGGTGCTGCCGCCGCGCTGGGCGCCACTGGATCGGTCACATTTATGGCTCCGGATGCCGCGACCGCCGCCGAAGCAGTGGCAAAGGGCTTTCATCAATTTCGGGTCGGCGACATCGATGTGACCACGGTGTTCGATGGCTATCGCGACAAGCCGCACGATCCGAGCTTCATAAAAAACGCGACTGTCGATGATACAAAGGCAGCGTTGAAGGCTGCCGGTCTCGACGATAGCAAGGTCGTCATCCCCTTCACCGTCACAGTGGTGAAAATGGGTGACAAGGTCATCATGTTCGATGCTGGGACCGGGGGGCAGCTCGCCCCAACAGCAGGCAAACTCTCGGCGAACTT
>CADECN010000342.1 GCA_902825785.1 uncultured Hyphomicrobium sp.
ACCTTGCGCGAACCTTGCGGCTTGCCGGCGAGCTTTTGTTTTGCAACGCGATTTGCCGCTTCTTCGAATGCGTCGGTCGTCGACATGCCATCGAGAAAGCGCGAATTGATCATCGTGCCTTCGTCGTCGTAAGCCTTGTCCCCCAACGCGAAGGTCGCGGCGTCCTCGCCCGGCGGCAGGATCACAGGAACAACGGGAAGGTTGTATCGGCGCGCGAAATCCATGTCGCGCTGGTCACCCGATGGGCAGCCGAAGATGGCGCCCGTGCCGTAGTCCATCAGGATGAAGTTCGCGACATAGACGGGCAGCTGCCAATCCTTGTCGAACGGGTGGACGGCGCGGATGCCAGTGTCGAAACCGCGTTTCTCGGCGGCTTCGATGTCGGCAACAGACGTACCCATGCGGCGGCATTCCTCGCAAAAAGCCGCAAGCGCTGGGTTTTTTTCCGCCGCTGCTTTCGCGAGCGGGTGGTCGGCGGCGACGGCGAGGAAAGATGCGCCGAACAGTGTGTCCGGGCGTGTCGTATAAATCTCGAGTTCTTTGTGTCCGGCCGGTGTGGTCTTCGGGTCGAGCGCCCAGCGGATCAACATCCCTTCCGAGCGGCCGATCCAGTTGGCCTGCATCAGGCGGACTTTTTCCGGCCAGTTCGTCAGCGTGCCGAGGTCGTCGAGCAATTCCTGCGCGTAGTCGGTGATCTTGAAGAACCACTGGGTCAGTTCGCGCTGCTCGACGAGTGCGCCCGAACGCCAGCCGCGGCCGTCGATCACCTGCTCGTTGGCGAGCACGGTGTGGTCGACCGGATCCCAGTTGACCTTCGACGATTTGCGATAGGCGAGGCCGGATTTCAGCAGATCCAGGAATAGCTTTTGCTGGTGCCTGTAGTAGTCGGGCGAACAGGTCGCGATTTCGCGCGACCAGTCGAGCGACAGACCCATGCTTTTGAGCTGGCCGCGCATCGTGTCGATGTTCTGGTAGGTCCATTTGCCGGGATGGACCTTGCGCTCCATGGCGGCGTTTTCGGCCGGCATGCCGAATGCGTCCCAGCCCATGGGATGCAGGACGTTGTAGCCTTTGGCGCGCTTGTAGCGGGCGAACACGTCACCCATCGCGTAGTTGCGGACGTGGCCCATATGGATGCGCCCCGATGGGTACGGGAACATCTCGAGCACATAGCATTTGGGCTTCGAGCGATCCTCGGAAGCCTCGAAAATTCGGTCGTTGTTCCAGACCTGCTGCCAGTGTCTTTCGCGCTCGGGCGCGTTGTAGCGTTCGATGGCCATCTGCGCGGTGGAATCTCTATGTGTGCAGGTGCGGAAGAAGGCGTTAATGAGCCGGATTGGCCGTAAGGGTCAAGTGCTGCACACTGTTGTCATGCGCAAAATATTCCATGTATTGAACATGATGGGCGCGTCATGTCCGGACGGTGTGCGTGACTTCTCCATCATGCACAATTACGGTGTTAAATCGAACATGATGGGGCTATCATGCGCGCAAGACGAACATGAGTCGCGAATCATGTTCGATTAATGACAAAAATCGAACATGATTTCATGACCAAACCGAAGTCCACAAAATCGGGAAAGCCGGCATCTGGTCTGGCCACTGGGTCTCAGCCTGCCGCGCCAGCGCACAATCCGGCCAACCCTTATAACACGCTGCCGCTGCTGCCGCCGGCAACCGATCTCGAAACGAAAGCAATTCTGAAGCGTTGCGTCGCCGCGCGCAGCGCATTGGCCGAATTGAAAGTCATCGGACAGCTCATCCCAGACGAGTCCGTGCTGATCAACGCCATTCCGATGCTTGAAGCGCGGGCGAGTTCAGAGATCGAAAACATCGTCACAACCAATGACTCGCTGTTTCGCGAAGCCAGCCTCGGACACGACAACCCAGCGGGCGATCCGGCCGCCAAAGAGGCATTGCGGTACCGGACGGCTCTGTATGGCGGGTTTACGGCACTGGCCGAGCGGCCGTTGACCGCTCGCATTGCCGTCGAAACCTGCCGCACCATCACCGGCACGGAACTCGACGTGCGCGCGACGCCTGGAACGACTTTGAAAAATCGCAGCACGGGCGAGGTCATCTATTCGC
>CADECN010000343.1 GCA_902825785.1 uncultured Hyphomicrobium sp.
GTAATTGTTGTTGTTGTTCGCCGCACCTTGGGTTAACCGGCTTTCCGGAAAAGCCTGAAATCAAGGGTTAGCAACCCCATGTTGAGGCGGCCGCCGTGCCGCCTTGACAGCTTAAGATTGCGGGGGCGAATGTCGGCCCGAATTTGCCGGGGTCTGAGATGTCCGCCGGTTGCAACGATCCCGCACAGAGGCCTGTCACGTGAGCGCTTCGACCGCACTTCGCACCTATCTCGACTTCGAAAAGCCAATCCTCGAGCTTGAGAACAAGGTCGCCGAACTGAAGGCCCTGCAACAGGAGGGCAAAGGCCCGCAGATCGCCGACGAGATCGCCAAGCTCGAACAGAAGGCGAAGGCGGCGCTCACCGACACCTATGCCAAGCTCACGCCGTGGCAGAAGACGCTGGTTGCGCGTCATCCCGAACGCCCGCACGCGCTCGACTTCATCAACGCCTTAATCGAGGACTTCACGCCTCTCGCCGGCGACCGCTACTTCGCCGAGGATGAAGCCATCGTCGGCGGCCTCGGCAAATTCCGTGGTCGCTCCGTCGTCGTGCTCGGGCACGAGAAGGGCTCCGACACGCAGAGCCGCATCAAGCACAACTTCGGCATGGCGCGGCCGGAGGGTTATCGCAAGGCCGTGCGCCTGATGGACTTGGCGGACCGTTTTCGTATGCCGGTCATCACCTTTGTCGATACGCCGGGCGCCTACCCCGGCATCGGCGCGGAAGAGCGCGGGCAAGCCGAAGCCATCGCACGCTCTACCGATGCCTGCCTACAGCTCGGCGTTCCGATCATCGCCGTCATCGTGGGTGAAGGCGGCTCGGGCGGCGCCATCGCAATCGCGACTGCCAACCGTATCCTCATGCTGGAACACGCCATCTATTCGGTCATCTCGCCGGAAGGCGCGGCCTCGATCATCTGGCGCGACAGCAACAAGAAGGAAGAGGCCGCGACCAACATGAAAATCACGGCGCAGGACCTCGACCAGCTCGGCGTCATCGACGCCATCGTCAAGGAACCGACCGGCGGCGCCCATCGCGACCGCGAATCCGTCGTCATTGCAACCGGCAACGCCGTCCACCGGATGCTGTCGGAATTCGACGGCAAGTCGCCAGACGAAATCCGGCGCCAGCGGCACGACCGCTTTCTGTCCATCGGCCGCGGATAAGGCTTGCCTGAGAATAAGCCGTGCTGCGCCGTGGCCGTGCCGCATTCATCCACATACTGACGTTGACAGGGTTGTTGGAAGCCGCTCAAGTTCCTTGTGATTCTACGCATTTTCGCTCGCTCGTTTTGCACCATGTGCGGGCATCGACCGATTAGACGGGAAACGGAAGAACCAAGAGTGCCGGGCACGTCCACAGCAGCGCGACGACACCGCGTGCGGCTTGCGCTCGTCGCGGCGGCTCTGATGGCTGCTGCCTGTTCGAGCGCGCCTGTCATTCCGCCGCCTTCGGAAGTCCCGCTTTCGAAAGAGACGCTCGATCTGCTCGCCAAGAAAGGTATGCAGCCCGGTTCGCAGGTGTTCGTGCGCGTCTTCAAGGAAGAATCGGAGCTTGAGATCTGGAAACAGCGCGACGACGGCCGCTTCTATCATTTCAAGACGTACCCGATCTGCAATTGGTCGGGCGAGATCGGCCCCAAGCTTGCCGAAGGCGACAGGCAGGCGCCGGAAGGCTTCTACACAATCACGCCGACGCTGATGAACCCAAACTCGAAGTACTACCTGTCGTTCAACCTGGGCTTTCCCAACAGCTACGACCGGTCATGGGGACGCACGGGCAGCGCGGTGATGGTGCATGGCAAGTGCCGCTCGGCGGGCTGCTACGCCATGACGGACGCGCTGATGGAAGAGATCTACGGGCTCACGCGCGAAGCGCTCAAAGCCGGCCATCCAAGCTTCCAGCTCCACGCCTATCCGTTCCGCATGACGGACGAGCGCATGGACAAGATGAAGAAGCACAAGTGGTATGCGTTCTGGAAGCCGCTCAAGCAAGGATACGATCATTTCGAGAAGTACCGGATACCGCCCGACGTGACGGTGTGCGAGCGCCGCTACGTCGTCAACGCGGTGGCGCGCAGCCGT
>CADECN010000344.1 GCA_902825785.1 uncultured Hyphomicrobium sp.
GCGGCCGACCCGTTGAAGTGGAAATCAGCTATCTCGGGTCGCTGCCAGAGTAAGCCGCACGGATGCACCACATGAATGATCGCCCGGAACGTCCCGCCTCTCGTCTGGTCCTGCTCGGGCAGTTTGGCAGCGCACACGGTACTCGCGGCGACGTGATGGTTCGCACCTTCACCGCTGAGCCCGAAGCGATCGCTTCATACGGGCCCTTGACCGACGGCACGGCAAGCAAGGCCTACACTCTGCGTATCGTGCGTGTCACCGACAAAGGCGTCGTTGCACGCGTCGACGGCGTGGCCGACCGCACCGCCGCCGAGGCCCTGCGTGGCATCGAACTCTACGTCGCGCGCACGAAACTGCCGCAGACCGAGCAATCAGAATACTACCATGCCGATCTCATCGGGCTGACCGCCGTCCTGCAGTCAGGCGAGAAATACGGCCGCGTTTCGTCGGTGCAGAATTTCGGTGCTGGCGATCTGCTTGAAATCGAGCGCGCCGGCTCCCCGAGCGAATTCATCCCGTTTACGAACGCGAATGCGCCGGTGGTGGATTTCGCTGCGGGCACTGTTGTCATCGTGCCGCCGGTGATGACGGGCGAGCGGGAGGAATCAGAGGCGGAAAGCGACCGCGAAACCGACTAAACCGGTTCTCCGCGCAGCAGTTTCGGCAACTCACCAGTAACGCCCGCAGCTTCGTCGACAATGATCTGCTTGAGCTGCGGCAGACGGTCGAGAACAGCCAGCCCAGCTCCACGCCCGGCGCGCAAGACGGAATTGTCGATTCCGAACATCCGATTGAGCGCATCGTAGAGCGAAGCCGACATCGTAGCGTCAAAGCGGCGCCAGCGCTGGTAGCGTTCGAGCGCCGGGTTATGGCCGAAATCGAAACCCAGCCGAACGGCATCGACAATGCATTCAACGAGCGCCGCCGCATCGCGCAGCGCCAGGTTGACGCCTTGGCCCGCGATGGGATGAACCCCGTGCGCGGCATCGCCGGCAAGCGCAAAGCGCGGCGCGATCAACGCGCGCGGCAATTTTACGTCGAGCGGCCAGGATTGCCGCGAACCAACAACCGAAATCGTCCCGAAGCGGCCGCCGATGCGCGCATCGAGCTCAGCCGCAAAAGCCTCATCGTCGAGCGCCAGCACACGCTCGGCTTCGTCCCTTTGCGCGCTCCAAGTAATGCAGGCCCTATTGTCGCCCATCGGCAGAATCGCAAACGGTCCACCGGGCAAAAAATGCTGGATAGCGACGCCGCCATGCGGCACCTCGAACTCAACGTTCGCGACGATGCCTCGTTGTTCGTAAGGCCATCCGACGGACTTGACGCCGGCCGCATCGCGTAACCGCGAGTTACGGCCATCCGCAGCAACGCATAACCCGGACGTGAGGGCGCGGCCATCGCGCAGCCCGACCTCAATATTATGAGGATGCTGCGTAAGCGCGACACCCTCGGCGGGCGCGATCCATGAGATCGAAACATCGTCGCGAACGGCAGCAAGCAATGCCGCATGAAGTCTCGCAGCCGGTACGACATAGGCGGCAGAAGCGCCGTCGCTGGTCGAACCTTCATACGTCAGCAAGGTCGGACGCACGCCGTCTGACAATGCGGAATCCGATATCTCGATAGAGGACATGGGATGCGCGTCGGCGGCGATCTCATCCCATACGCCGAGCGACTCGAGGCCGGTCTTTGCCGCCGCCCAGATCGCGAACGCTCGGCCGTCTTGCACCGGCTCGGCGGATTTCGGCGCGCGTTCAACGATGGCGATCCGGGCCGCGCCGGAGAGCGCGAGCGACAGCCCACGCGCGATCGCAAGACCGGCATAACTGCCTCCCGCGATTACGACGTCAAAAGCTGTGCCACGCTCTTCACTCAAACCGCTGCTCCTTACGCCGCACGCTCTCCGGCTTGACAGTCAAGCTTCCTCCCGGCCCTCATCGCCGCGCTAAGATTAGGTCACGCGAGAACTCCATGACGGTCGCATCCCCCGCCCTCGACCAGTTACTGACGACGCTGACATTGGAGCCGCTCGAGGACAACCTGTTCCGGGGACC
>CADECN010000345.1 GCA_902825785.1 uncultured Hyphomicrobium sp.
ACAAAATCAGCGCAGCCCCTTAGCCACGGCTTTGAATAAGGGCGATGCAAAGGTCGAACGACGCTTCGCTTGCCAGAGGCAAAGTGGACGCCTACATGCGTCACTTGCCGAGCGTCCGTGTGACGACGCATTGCGAGGACTTCGCGCATGTCGAACCGCGAGCAATCCGAACCGATCGAACTTGAGCTTCCCGATGGCGTGCTGGACGCCGACCAGGCCGTTGAATTGATCCGCGCATGGATCGCCGATGGCTCCCTGGTGGTGTCGCTCAACGCCGACGCTTTCGACGACCGTATGCAGGATTGGGGGCGTCTGTTGGCGCAGGTCGGCCACCACCTCGCCAAGGCCGCCGCACTCCAGGGCCATATGTCGGAAGCCGAGGCGATGGCGGCGTTGCGCAAGGGCTTTGAGGCCATGCACGCCGCGCACGAACCGACGCTGTCGGGCAAACTACGCGGCCGCCAAACCCATTGATGACATCGCGGTTCCGATGCGTTGCTTGCCCGTGCGCTTCCGTCAGCGACCCGTTTCAGCGATGTGGCGCCGCCGCACCACTCGGAAAGTGTCCACAGCAACCTGGAGACTGATGGACGTTCATGGGGGATGAATGGACTGCGCTGCCTTGCCGGGCGATTTGATCAGTCGCTAAGCACGATGAAGTTTGGTGAGTGGCGTTCGACTCGTAGAGGACTCCGGGGGACGGCCATGACCGCAAGAACTGCCACGAAACTGACTGGCCTAATCGCGCTCGCGTGCTTTGTCGCGGGCTGCTCAGGCAACGGTGATTTGGGGATCACCTCTTCGGTCACACCCGAAAAGACCGCGGCCGCTGCGCCGCGCGTCGATCCGGTATGCGCTTCCCTGGCGAGCCAGATCGACACGCTTCGTCAGGAAGGCAGCATTGATCGGCTGGAGAAAGCCGCCGCAGGCAAGTCTTCGAGCGTGCAGGTCAAGCGCACCGCCCTCGCCAAGCAGGCCGAACTGAATAAGGCCAACGCCGACTTCCAGGCCAAGTGTGGGCCGGGGATTTCGACCCAAGCAGCCGCGACTACGACGGCGCCAAAGCAGCATCCCGCGACGGCAACTGCATTGAGCGCAAACTGATCCGACGATCAGGCTTGAGCCGCAGAAGCAACTGAACGGGCTGGCTTCTGCGGCCCCGGCGCCGTGTTTTGCACAATAGCTTGGCAGCACTTACGCTCCGCGCAAGTAACTGCGGCAGCCGTGCCACACGACCGCCACGAGGGGTTGCGAAGCCAGCCCCGCTGTGTTGATAGATCAGGAAATATCTGATCACAGTTCGCGGCCGAACTTCAGGCAGATGGGTCTACGCATGCGGAGCGTTCCAACATTTTTTGCAGTCGTCGCGCTGTCGGCAGCCCTGCAGGGCTGTGGCGGTGCAGCCGGCGGCGGCGGTGATCCTGGCGCAAGGCCACTCCCTATGGGGGAATCCTGCCAGTCCATCCGCTCGGAACTCAATCGCCTTGATTCCCGTGGCGTGCCGGCACAGGTCGAGCGCGCCAGCAACGGCGGCAAGCTCAACGCTGAGCAGAAGGCCAACGTCGATCGCTACAATCAGTTGCTGAACCAGTATCTGGGTGCCCGCTGCCACGTTTGACGGTGTGGCGCCCGGTTGAGATTTGCCGCCGGCAACCCGCCGGGGCGTTACAACCGGAGGACTACGGCATGACTGATCAAATGCGCGACCTTATCGTTCTGGCCCTTGTGGGCATTGTCGCCGGCTTTCTTGCATCAATCCTCGTCGGCGGCGGCGGACTTCTCTATTATCTCATCATCGGCATCATCGGTGCATTCGTCGGTGGCTATGTCCTGCGCGCGCTCGGTATCAGTCTCGGCATCGCCGACCCGCTGGTCTCGCTGATCGTCACGGCTACGATCGGCGCTATCATCGTCGTGCTCTTGGCACGCCTGATCGGAATTATCGGCTAGCGATCCATCCGAGCGGCGGCGCGAACCGCGCCGCCGGCCCCCCAAAACTCAAGAACAACCATCCAGTGGAGACGCCCGTCATGGCCGAGCTCG
>CADECN010000346.1 GCA_902825785.1 uncultured Hyphomicrobium sp.
ACAAGGACCTTCGGGGGATCGATGCGGAAATCCTTACCGCCCGGAACGAATTCTGCGGTCAATCCCGAGGGTGGCCCTGGCTTTCTCACTCTGGGCTTGATGACTTCGGCTGGCGTTGTCGCGCACGACCAGCTCGACCAGCTCGCGGAGACGACCTGATCCGATACGCGGCGGGCGCGGAAGCGAACGCAGTACTCCGTCTCATAGTCGAGATTGACGATCTTGAAGGCTTCGTCCGGGTGAACGTAGAGACGGCCGGTGTCGGACTCGTAGAATTCACCCGTCCTACCCTCGGCTTCGTCGCCCGTTCTGCGGCCGTTGAAACTGCGGCCGGCGTGGCAGGCGGACTGCACATTGCGGGCTTGCCGACTTGCACAAACTTCCGCTCCGCCGACGCAGATTCGCGGCTTCGTCGGCGGCGTTCTGCGCTCTATGCAATCGGCTTCGGGGCGTTCGGCGGCAGGTTGACCGTTGATCGTCAACTCGCTTTCGAAGTACACGCGCTCGGTCGCCGTGTTTGCGAACTCGATACAAACGGCAGGCGAGCCATTGCTCGATTTGCATGGCGACGATGTCAGATTGTTAGGCGTGCCGGGACGATCGCGTGCTTCGGCCGCGTCCGGCGCAAGTGCCAAAAACGCGGTGAGAGCACATAGCGCCGTCGTCAGTAAGAACTGTTCGCCGCGTCGCGGACGCGGCTCCATAGCAACCATCTCTGGCCTCCTTTGCTGAACACAATGGATTCGAATGCTCGCAATTTCCGTCGACAGACGAAGGCGATGCTGCTTCGTCGTCTGCTCATGAATGAGCGGCAGATGGCAGTATTTCAGTTGCGGTCGCTGTCACACAGGGAACAAACGTTGCGGCCGCGTGTCGGAAACGCTCTATCGCGAACGCTCATTCAACGTCCCCATTTACGGGATCGCGGCGCAAGGCTAACTTTGGCGAAGATTGGCTAATAACTTTATTTTCGGTATTCAAAAGGGTGTTGTCGTGTTTTTGCGAAATCGCTGTTTTGCGCTTGCGGTCGCAGGTCTTGCTCTTTCGTCCGGCTGGGGATGGGCAAAACCGGTGAATGGCATAGGCAGCGTTTTCTGAACGAACTCGGTCCGCACGGCGGGCGATCGCTTTCGACGCGACGGAACTGAGCGACGGAACATCCGCTTCGGTAGCGTGAAGGCATCATGTCCGAATTTGCCGACAAGCTCGCATACTGGGTGCCAACCGCAATTCTAGGATTGCTGCTGGTTTGGTGCGTGGCCAAGCTACTGGGCCGATCCGGCGTGGGCGCCGGCGCGACATCCCACCGTTACGACGTAGGCGCTTGGCCGTTTGTCTTGGTGCTGCTCGGCGGAGCGCTCTTCGGATTGTTGGCTGCCATCAGCGAATTCGTTTTCGGTGACAACCCCTGGATTCGAATTCCCGTCTTTGTTGCCGGGGGCGTTATAACGGTCAGACTCCTCCCGCGACTCTGGGAGTACATCGTTTCGCCGGCTTCTCCGCGCGGGCAACAGAGCGACAGCAGCGCCCATTCCGATGAATAGGCGGAGGTGTCGCCGGCGTCGAAGCGCCGGGCCCGGCGAGCGATCTTGTCGTGGGTCGGGTTCCTGGTAGGATATCGGAAAATCTAGGTGGCGAGGGACGTCAGCGCTGATCCAGAGCCGTGCTTGGTTCGCTCCGCGCGGTGTCAGTGATAACTCAGGCGCGCGTTACTTGCTCAGCTGCGCAGTCAAATCGATTTTGGTCTGAGACACCTACCCATGTGTAACGACTTCGTACCGATGCGTCGTGTCTCCGTACCACGGCGCGTGGCCCTGCAAGGCGTTGCATCGTTGCTTAGCTGTGCTGTTGCGCCCTCCTTGGTAGCTGCGCGGAACTCTTGCCAGCCGACAGAGAGCGACATCATCGGGCCATTTTATCGCTTCGGCGCTCCCTTCCAAACCAAACTGGCTGGACCGACCGAGCCCGGCGAACGCGTGATCATATTCGGCAAGGTCTTTAGCTCCGATTGCCGCAGCCAACTCCCCAACACACTCATCG
>CADECN010000347.1 GCA_902825785.1 uncultured Hyphomicrobium sp.
GCCGAACATCATGAAGGCGAAGAAGAAGCCGATCGACGTGAAGACGCCGGCGGATTTCGGCGTGGACACCACGCCGCGCCTACAAGTCGTGAAAACCGCCGAGCCGGGCAAGCGCTCGGGCGGCGTCAAAGTGAAAACCGCCGCTGAACTGGTCGGCAAGCTCAAAGAAGCGGGGGTTATCTAATGGCCGTTCTCGTTATCGCCGAGCACGACAACACGTCCGTGAAGGACGCCACCAACAAAGTCGTCACCGCCGCCAAGGCGATGGGCGGCGATGTCGACGTGCTGGTTGCGGGTTCAAACGCCGGCGCTGCTGCTGCGGCCGCCGCGAAGATCGATGGCGTGCGCAAAGTGCTGCACGCCGACGGCGCGACGCTCGCCAAGCAAATGGCCGAGCCGATGGAAGCTTTGATCACACCGCTGATGAGCGGCTACGACGCCGTGCTCTTCCCCGCCACCACCACCGGCAAGAACGTCGCCCCGCGCGTGGCGGCGAAGCTCGACGTGATGCAGGTGTCGGGCGTGATCGGCGTTGAGGGCGCCGACACGTTCGTGCGGCCGATCTATGCCGGCAACGCCATCATCACGGTGAAGGATAGCCAGCCGAAGAAGGTGCTCGTGGTGCAGGCGACCGCGTTCAAGGCGGCCGGCAATGGCGGCAGCGCTTCGCTTGAAACGACGGCCGCGCCGTCCGGGCCGTTCAAGTCGGCTTTCGTCAGCGAAGAAATGGCCAAGTCCGATCGCCCGGAACTGACAGCCGCCAAGCGCATCGTGTCGGGCGGCCGCGCACTGGGCTCAAGCGAAGAGTTCCACAAAGTGCTCGATCCGCTGGCCGACAAACTCGGCGCCGCCGTCGGCGCCTCGCGCGCTGCGGTCGATGCCGGCTACGCGCCGAACGACTACCAAGTCGGTCAGACCGGCAAGGTCGTCGCGCCGGAGCTTTACGTCGCCATCGGCATTTCCGGCGCAATCCAACACTTGGCCGGCATGAAGGACAGCAAGGTCATCGTCGCGATCAACAAGGACGAGGAAGCCCCAATCTTCCAGATCGCGGACTACGGCCTGGTGCAAGACTACAAGACGGCGGTGCCCGAGCTGATGGACGAGCTCGGCAAGGCTGGCGTCTGACGCTTCGAACAGGCGCGTAACTCATGAGCCGCGCCTGTTTGCACTCTTGCGCCCGCCCTCACGCCATGCTGCATTGCAACAAGAATTGCATTAGCCGAGCCTTAGGGCTCGTATGGCCGGTGATATGACTACAATTAAGACTGTCGGCGTCGTTGGCGCCGGGCAAATGGGCAATGGCATCGCGCATGTGTGTGCGCTGGCCGGCTACGACGTGCTTCTGCACGACGCCGACGCGCCACGCATCGACGCAGCGGTTCAGATCATCTCGAAGAACATGGCGCGCCAAGTTCATCGCGAGCTGATCAAGCAAGCTGACATGGACGCCGCGCTGAAGCGCATCAAAGGGACGCCGAAACTCGAAGCGCTTGCGCCGTGCGATCTTGTGATCGAGTCGGTCGTCGAAAACGTCGATGCGAAGAAGAAGATTTTCGCCGACCTCCACGCCGTATTGAAGCCGACCACGATCCTTGCTTCGAACACATCCTCGATCTCCATCACGGGCCTGGCGGCAAAGACCGACAGGCCCGACAAGTTTCTCGGGCTCCACTTCATGAACCCGGCGCCGGTGATGGAGCTGGTCGAGGTCATCCGCGGGCTCGGCACCAGCCAGGAGACCTACGAGACCGCGACCACCTTCGTGGAAAGCCTTGGCAAGAAGATCGCCAACGCCGAGGACTTCCCTGCCTTCATCGTCAACCGCGTGCTGGTGCCGATGATCAATGAGGCGGTCTACACTTTGTACGAAGGCGTGGGTTCGGTCGATGCGATCGACAAATCGATGAAGCTCGGCGCGCACCATCCCATGGGCCCGCTTGAATTGGCGGATTTCATCGGCCTGGATACGTGCCTGGCCATTATGACGGTGCTGTACGAAGGCTTGGCGGACTCGAAGTACCGCCC
>CADECN010000348.1 GCA_902825785.1 uncultured Hyphomicrobium sp.
GCCATTGTGTTCGGCCACTTCACCACAGCCAGACAGTACGGCGGCACGCTGGCGGGTCTGTTCGTAATCGGCGCTGGGCTGTCGCTCCTGCAGACCGCCTCGAACCCGTACATCAGCATCGTCGGGCCGATCGAAAGCGCCGCGCGACGCATCGCGATCATGGGCATCTGCAACAAGTTCGCGGGCTTCCTGGCGCCCTTCGTGTTTGGCGCGCTTGTGCTGCGCGGCCTCGACCATTTCGAAACGCGCGTCGCGCAGGCGGCGAGCGTTGAAGACCGCAATGTGCTGCTCGATGCTTTCGCCGCGCAGGTCTACTGGCCCTACATGGCCATGGCCGCGCTGCTGGCGCTGCTTGCCGCCTGGATCTCGCGTTCGAATCTGCCGGATATTCTTCCGGCCAGCGCGAATACGGGCGCTGGCCCAACATCTGGTCACGAACGCAGCATCTTCGATTTTCCGCACCTGTGGCTCGGAGTGGCGTGCATATTTTTGTATGTCGGCGTGGAAGTTATGGCGGGCGGTGCCATTGGCATCTACGGCGCGAGCTTCGGACTGCCGGTCGGGCAAACCGCACTCTTCACGTCCTATACGCTGTTCGCGATGCTCCTTGGTTATGTCCTCGGCTTGGTTCTAATCCCCCGTTACGTATCCCAGGAGAGATACCTCGCCCTCTCGGCGGCGCTGGGCGTGGCGTTGACGATGGCGGCGACAGCGACCAGCGGCCTGACCTCTGTGATGTTTATCGCCGCGCTCGGTTTCGCCAACGCGATGATGTGGCCGGCCATCTTCCCGCTCGCCATCAACGGACTGGGGAGACATACCGAGACCGGGTCGGCCCTGCTGATCATGGCGATCGCGGGTGGCGCGATCATGCCGGTCGCTTTCGGGTTGCTGAAGGAATCGATCGATTTTCAGCTCGCCTACGCCGCGCTTGCGGTCCCGAGCTACCTCTACATCTTATTCTACGGCGTGCGCGGATACCGTGCCTGATCCAATACCCTCAGCCCGACGTCCGTAGCGTTAAGATTGTATTATCGCCGGTGGCATAGTCTGCGTGCGCACAAGCATGATCCACCCAGCCCCACGCAAGCGTAAGCGGCTAGTTGAAGTGGGCGAGAGCCGCGCACGGCCGCTTGCGGCCATCAAACGGGGTTGCGAACTGAGCCGGCCATGGTTTCGACCTATCTCTCATACCGCCTCTATTCGGCCGATCTGGCCAAGAGCCTGACGCGCGAAGCGTCGCTCAAGGCGGTGTCGCGCGAGGCCGAATACTACAAGGCGAACATCGGCAGCGTAAAATCGGTCGACGATCTGCTGAAGAATACCCGCATCTACACCTATGCCATGAAGGCCTACGGTCTTGAGGACATGACCTACGCCAAGGCCTTCATGCGAAAGGTTTTGGAAAGCGACCTGACCGACGCCAACAGCTTCGTGCGCAAGCTGTCGGACACGCGCTTCCTGACATTCGCGGAGGCCTTCAATTTCTCGACCGACGGCACGATCAAGGTCGCCGATGTCGTGGCCCAGGACAGCGTGCGCGAAGAGGAGACGATCGGGCTCTATTCGGACCGCCGCATCAAGCAGGGCGCAACGCTCGCGACCGAGGCCGATTACTTCCGCAACAAGATGGCAACGATCACGTCGGTCGACGATCTGATCGGCAACAGCCGGCTTCTCAATTTCGCGCTGAAAACTTACGGCATAGATTCCAGGTATGCCTCGCCCGGCTTCATTCGCAACGTGCTGACGAGCGATCCCAACGATCCGTCGAGCTTCGCCAACCAGCAGACGAACACGGCCTACGCCAAGCTCGCCGCCGCGTTTTCTTTTCAGGCTGACGGCAGCGTGGCGCCCGGTGGTACGGCTCAGACCACGGCGCAGACCACTGAAACCATCTATCAGGCCTATGACACCGCGGGCCTTGGTGCGAGCCCAGCCGCGGCGGCCTTTAAGTCGCAATATTTCCAGACGG
>CADECN010000349.1 GCA_902825785.1 uncultured Hyphomicrobium sp.
GTGTCGATCAGCAGCGTGGACTTGCCGCCGCCCGAGACGCCGGTGACGCAGGTGAACAGGCCGACCGGGATCGAGGCCGTGACGTTCTTCAGGTTGTTGCCGCGCGCGCCGGTGACGGTGAGCAGGCGCGATGTGTCGGGCGTGCGCCGTTTCTTCGGCAGCGGGATAAAGCGCGTGCCGTCGAGATACTGCCCGGTGATGGAGGCGGGCGTCGCCATGATGTCGGCGGGCGTGCCTTGCGCGATGATCTCGCCGCCGTGGATGCCGGCGCCGGGGCCGATGTCGACGACGTGGTCGGCGGACAGGATCGCGTCCTCGTCATGCTCGACGACGATGACGGTGTTACCGATGTCGCGCAGGTGTTTCAGCGTTTCCAGCAGGCGGTCGTTGTCGCGCTGATGCAACCCGATGGACGGCTCGTCGAGCACGTAGAGCACGCCGGTGAGGCCGGAGCCGATCTGCGAGGCCAGCCGGATGCGCTGAGACTCGCCGCCCGACAGCGTGCCGGACGCGCGCGACAGCGTCAGGTATTCCAGCCCGACGTCGTTCAGGAATTTGAGCCGGTCGCGGATTTCCTTCAGGATGCGCGTCGCGATCTCGCTCTGCTGCTTGGTGAAGGTTTTCGGGATCTCGCCGAACCAGACGTTGGCGGCCTTGATCGAGAGATCGCAGACCTCTCCGATATGCTTGCCGCCGATTTTCACGGCGAGAGCTTGCGGTTTCAGGCGATAGCCGCCGCAGGTTTCGCACGGATGCGCGGCCTGGTAGCGCGAGAGTTCCTCGCGCACCCAGTCGCTGTCGGTTTCCTTGAAGCGGCGCGCGATGTTGCCGATGACGCCTTCGAACGGCTTCTCGGTCGAATAATTGCGCGAGCCGTCCCAGTAGGTGAACGTGATGTCCTCGTCGCCCGAGCCGAACAGGATCGCGAGTTGCACGTGCTTGGGCAGCTTTTCCCACGGCGTCTTCACCGACACCTTGTAGTGCTTGGCGAGGCTTTCCAGCGTCTGCTCGTAGTAGGGCGAGGAGACGCCGGTTTTCGCCCACGGGAAGATCGCGCCCTTCTCAAGCGACAGTGAGCCGTCCGGCACCACGAGATCGGGCTCGAAGCGCAACTCCGAGCCGAGGCCGTCGCAGGTCGGGCAGGCGCCGGCTGGTGCATTGAACGAGAACAGCCGCGGCTCGATCTCGTCGATGGTGAAGCCGGACACGGGGCAGGCGAAGCGCTGCGAGAAGATGATGCGCTCGTGCGTCTCGTTCTTGTTTTTGAGGATGTCCTTTTCATCCGCGCGCGGCGGCCGGCTCGACGAAGGAGAGTCGCCGCGCGCAGAAAGAGGCTTATCCACGTACTCCGCGATGGCGAGACCGTCGGCCAGTTTCAGCGCCTGCTCGAAGGAATCCGCAAGCCGCGTCGCCAAGTCTTTCTTGACCACGACACGGTCGACCACGACGTCGATGTCGTGTTTGAATTTCTTGTCGAGCTTCGGCGCGTCGCCGATGTCGTAGACCGTGCCGTTGACCTTGACGCGCTGGTAGCCCTTCTTCTGCCACTCGGCGATCTCTTTTTTGTATTCGCCCTTGCGGCCGCGCACGACCGGCGCGAGCAGCAGCAGCCGCGTGCCGTCCGGCAACGCCAGCACGCGATCGACCATCTGCGAAACGGTCTGGCTTTCGATCGGCAGGCCGGTGGCCGGCGAGTACGGCACGCCGACGCGCGCGAACAGCAGCCGCAGGTAGTCGTAGATCTCGGTCACCGTGCCGACGGTGGAGCGCGGGTTCTTCGACGTCGTCTTCTGCTCGATCGAGATCGCGGGCGACAGCCCGTCGATCGAATCGACATCCGGCTTCTGCATCAGCTCGAGGAACTGGCGGGCATAGGCCGACAGGCTCTCGACGTAGCGGCGCTGGCCCTCGGCGTAGATCGTGTCGAACGCCAGCGACGAC
>CADECN010000350.1 GCA_902825785.1 uncultured Hyphomicrobium sp.
CGACTAAAGCTTCTCGATGATTTCGACTCCGGTTGGCAAATCGTCGCGATCGACGGTGACAAAGTAGTCGGAGAACTTGCGGGGGATTCCGACGTCCTTCCTTGGCCCCACGCTTACGCGCTCGAAAAGTTTGTGAGCCGGATGATTGCCGAGCGTCGTCGCGTGTTTAAAAACAATGAGGCGCTGCGCGTTCATTTCCATGCGGGCCGCGGAGCGGTCGTGCTCGAACATATTAGCGAGTGCGTCAAACAGAAGGTTCAGGTCGTCCTCCGAGAACCCCGTGCCCTTTGTCTCGTCGCCAGCCAAATTCGCCGAGACGTATCCGTGTCCGCGGTAGAGCCCATAGGGCACGATATACTTGCGGCCCATGGTGCGCTCCTTGTCGGCATCCTTTACGTTTGTCACGGAGGAGCGCGTGATGGTGATTTCTTGGGGCACGATCGCGCCGACCGATTGTGAAAAGCTTAGCTGGACAGGGCCACGCACCTGCCCGCTATTCACATCAGTAGTCATGACGGCACCAAATGCTCGCACATCGTAGAAATTCTTGCACATCCATGCAGTGAGATCGCGCGCCTGCTGCTCATCCTTCGGCAGCTTCTTTGGTGTCGGCGTGATACCAAGAGCGTCGTAGGCCAGCTTGTGCTGATTGTTCAGCACAGCCTTCTCTTGCATGTAGATCGCGTACGGCGGTTTGCCGTTGTTCTTCAAGTCGACGTAGTTGCGGATTTTGCGCTTGAGGCAAACGTCCGTGACGAGGCCGGCCTGCGTATTGATGTCCTGGCGGGGCATATTGCCGTTGTCGGGATCACCGTTGGGGTTGCCGTTGATGATATCGAACAGGTAGACGAAGTCGTAGCGGTTCTGGATCGCAGTCACGGAATTTCACTCCTCGCCTTCATTGTTCGGATCAGTGCTTGCATCGTTGTCATGGCCATCTGTTGGACCTGCCCTTCGGCCGTAACGCTCTTGGTAATATCCGACGAGGAAAAGGCCCTGTTGCTCCACCGTGTGCTGCGTCGGAAAGCCCTCACCGAAAGTTCCTACCAAGCGGCCGATGTCAGCGTTGAGAGCCGCCCCCACGCGGCGTGCGACCTGAGCGACGGAAAGCCCGGATTTCTTGGCGCTTTCCGCCACCCACCCCGAGTCCGAGTGGCCGTTACGCAGCCGCTTGAGGTGATGGTTCTCGGCGTTCTCGATGAGGCCGCTAAAAACTTGACTAGGCGTAGCCGCGGCGGCACTTAAGAACTTGTCTTTGACCGTGGCATTGATTTCGTCGCCGAGCGCCGTGAGCTGAGCGCGTTCGATCAATGCAAACAGCCGTCCGAGACGTCGCGCGGCATTGGGATCGTTGGGATCGGATCGCACGAGGTAGTCCTCCATTGGAGTGCCGTCGGAATTCTTAGGTAGGCGGTCTTCGAGACGCATGGAGCGGACGATAAGACTTTTGATGAGCCCGATGCGCGTCGCATCGAGAACATGATCGCTGCGGACACGCATCAGCAGAAGCGGCAGCAGGCTGCCGGGAAATCGCGATCCCGTCAGGATTGCTCGTAGGAGTTCGCCCGCAAGAAGCGGCGAGGTCTGGTCACGATCGAACTTCAGCTGCTTGTTCTCGACACGTGCGGGAGCCGTGCGGAGGACCGACGATGCAATGGACAGTTTGCGGCCCTGGGGCCAGGGTTTGAACGTCATGTCTTGTAGGTAGCGCTGGTAGTGCTCCGTCAAGACGCCAAAACTGTCCTCGAAATAGAAGCGGATCGAGAGCCGTGCGGCGTTGGGCGCGAGGCCGAGGACGTGGAAACGGACGTCAGCCAGCTTCGGTTCAATATCTCGCATCCGTTTGCCGGCCCGAACCTGTTCCAGCTTGTCCGCGATCGCCTTGGCGACATGCATTTCTTCAGAGGCAGGATTGATCAGGTCCGCGAAAAGCTC
>CADECN010000351.1 GCA_902825785.1 uncultured Hyphomicrobium sp.
TCTCGCGTTTTGAGACCGCTCGCGCTGTCATCAGCGAGGGTCTCAAGAAAGGAGACATCGTTGTTACGGCCGGTGTCAATCGGTTGCGACCGGGCGAGAAGGTGCGGCTGCTCGAGGGCGCGACGCAATGAGCAGCGGGAGTCATGAAGGTTTCAATCTGTCGGAGTGGGCGCTCCGGCATAAAAGCTTCGTCGTCTATCTGATGATCGTGTCGGCTCTCGCGGGGCTCTATTCCTACGGCAAGCTTGGTCGCGAGGAAGACCCGCCTTTCACAATCAAGACGATGGTGGTGAAGACACTGTGGCCCGGTGCCACCACCAACGAGATGGTCAAGCAGGTCACAGATCGCATCGAGAAGAAGCTCGAGGAGACGCCGTACCTCGACTACGTGAAGAGCTACACCAAGCCCGGCGACAGCGTCGTCTATGTCTACCTTAAGGACAGCACCCCGGCCTCGGCCGTTGCAGATCTCTGGTATCAGGTTCGCAAGAAGGTCGGTGACATCAAGATCCAGTTGCCGGAAGGCGTGCAGGGGCCGTTCTTCAACGACGAGTTCGGCGACACCTATGGCATTATCTACGCGTTCACCTCTGACGGTTTCTCGCCACGGCAGCTGCGCGATCAGCTGGAGCTGGTGCGCACCGAACTTCTACGTGTGCCCGACGTTGCGAAGGTCGATTTCATCGGCACCCAGGACGAAAAGATCTACCTCGACTTTTCGACCAACCAGATGGCATCGCTCGGCATCGACGCCAGTACGCTCATGGACGCGCTTGCGGCCCAGAACGAAATCGTACCGAGCGGCGTGGTCGACGCTGGGGCCGAGCGCATTTCCGTCCGGGTTTCCGGCAGATTCGACTCCGAAGCGAGCCTCCGATCCGTAAATTTCAAATCAGGCGATCGCTTCTACAAGCTCAGTGATATCGCGACGGTCCGGCGCGGTTACGTCGATCCCCCTCAACCCATGTATCGTTTCAACGGCGAGCCGGCGATCGGGCTTGCGATTTCGATGACGGCGGGTGGCGATAATCTGGCGCTCGGCGAGGCTATGACAAAAAAAGTCGCTGAGGTGACCGCCAATCTACCTATCGGAATCGACGTTCATCTCGTGGCGGACCAGCCGCATGTCGTCGAAGAGTCGGTGCATGAGTTTACGAAGACACTATGGGAAGCCATCGCCATTGTGCTCGGCGTCAGCTTCCTGGCGCTGGGCTGGCGTCCGGGCATCGTGGTGGCAATTGCGATTCCACTCGTTCTCGCCGTCACATTCGCTTTTATGTACTACTTCGGCATCTCTCTGCAGCGTATCTCGCTGGGCGCGCTCATTATCGCGCTCGGGCTACTGGTCGACGATGCGATGATCGCGGTCGAGATGATGATCTCCAAGCTGGAGGAGGGCGCCGACAAGATCAGCGCGGCGACTTATGCGTATACCTCCACCGCGTTTCCGATGCTGACCGGTACGCTTGTTACAATCGCGGGCTTCGTGCCGGTCGGTTTCGCGCACAGCAGTGCAGGCGAATATTGCTTTACGCTGTTCGCCGTAGTCGCGATCGCGCTCAGTGTGTCGTGGGTGGTGGCCGTTCTGTTCACGCCATTGACCGGCGTCTACATTCTTCCGGACAAGATGAAAGCGCATCATGCGCCCGGCGCCACGCCGTGGTTTTCGCGCCTGCTCGACCGGGTGCTGCGCGTGCGGCTTCTGGTTCTGGTTGGCACGCTTGCGCTGTTTCTCGCCGCGCTCGTCGGCATGCGCTTCGTACAGCAGCAGTTTTTTCCGGCATCGGACAGGCCAGAATTGCTCATCAACGTCACGCTGCCGCAGTCGGCGTCGCTCAACGCCACGCGCGAGACGGTTGACCGGATCGAGCAAATCCTGCGCGCTGACCCGGATGTCGATTACTGGACGTTCTATGTCGGGCAGGGTGC
>CADECN010000352.1 GCA_902825785.1 uncultured Hyphomicrobium sp.
TGCAGATCGCGGCGTGCGCGAATCCGGCAGCGGTCCTGACGTGCGCGCCGGTGGCCGCGGGGCTTGTGCTGGCCGCGGGCGGGACACTCAAAGAGGCGCTGATATCCGCAGCGCTGTCATTTGCTCAAATCGGCACGTCGTTCGGCGGTGCCATCGACATCTGGGGCAGCGTTGGAGATTTCGTGCAGCAGACGGGCCCCGGTCTTGTCGGCAAGGCGCTGACGCATGGCGTCGTTGCGGGCTCGCTGTCGATGGCGCAAGGCGGCTCGTTTGAATCCGGCTTCTTCTCGGGTGCGCTCTCGGCCGGCGTCGGTGGCGTGGCGGGAGACGTGGGTATTCAGGACTTCGGCAGCCGCACGGTGATTTCGGTGGTCGTCGGCGGGACCACGTCGGTCCTCTCCGGCGGCAAGTTCGCAAACGGCGCCGTGACGGCAGCATTCGCGACGATGTTTAACGATATGCATCACGAACGCGCGATCGCTACAGGTGCAGTGGTCGGTCCTGTTGCGATTGAGGCAGTAGAAGGGAATCCGATCGCTGGCTTTACGTTGATTGCTGCGGGCATTGGAGGCGCGATCAAGCTGGTCTACGATGTCATCACGACACCGTATGGCGGCGTGGTATACAATAGCGACGCTCCGAATACACTCAACCCAGGACCCTACGCCGACGACTCAATTCCGGCTCGAGGACCTGGACGCGACTTCACCCCCGAGGAGCGCGATGCGATAAATGAGATCGGTGGAAAGAGCGGTTGTCATTCCTGTGGTACCCGTAATCCCGGAACCAAAAGCGGAAATTTCATCCCCGATCATCAACCACCGAGCGCCTTGAATCCGAGCGGTGCCCCCCAGCGTCTGTATCCGCATTGCTTAACTTGCAGCCAAACCCAAGGTGGCCAAGTGAGGCACCGCAAACCATGAGCAAAGGTACGGCCAAAATGCGTTGGCTAAACACGACCGGAGGCCCTTTCGCCTGTGGTGACGCTGCCATTGCCAAAATTTGGCAAGGCGTCTTTGGCTCTTCCGGACCAATGGGACAAAACGATTACGAGCGGGCCTGCCAGGTAACCAGCTATCATCAAAGTATTGTGTGTGGCCCTGGTAGGCTCATGGTTCTTGGCGACGAACCTCTGCAGTCGACACTTTTCGTAAACTCACGAAGCGAGCCCTGTATTGCAAGATGGGTCTACAGCAGTAATTCCGACGTTGATGACTTCATATTCGGGGTGGAGCGTCTTCAGGAGATCGAGACACGAATTCAGCTGTCGCTATTATCGGGTTCGCTTGTTCTTTTTGACAGCTCCGCACCGCTCGACCGTTGCGAACCGACCGCTGCCGAAAGAATAGCCATTGAACCCGGCCACTATGAAGTCACTGCGGAAAAAGCGGAAAAGGCGAAAGAACTGAGCTTTATCATCCATCGCTTTTTACGCATCTGAACGTCGCATAGCCGCCTATTGCTACGATGCCAACGGCGACATGACGTCGGGCGATGGGCGCACGATCACGTGGTCGGCCTTCGGCATGCCGACAACCATCGTCAAGGACCTGCGTCAGGTGGCGTTCGCCTACGGCCCCGAGCGCGCTCGCTTCAAGCGCGTCGATACCAACGAGACAGGCACGACCACGACCTACTACGCTGCGGGCGGCACCTACGAAGCAGCCGTCACGCAGTCGGGCCAGTGGACGACGACGGCCTACATCGCCGGCATCGCCACCGTTCAGACGGTGACGGATGGGACGTCATCGACGACGGCCGTGCGCTATCTCCTGAAAGACCACCTCGGCTCGACCGATGTGCTGACGGACGCCTCGGGCGCGGTCGTGACGCGCTACGCGTTCGACGCCTGGGGCAAGCGCCGCGACATCGACTGGACGGCCTTTACGGCCGGCGCCAGTTTTGCCTGGCAATCGCACCCGGT
>CADECN010000353.1 GCA_902825785.1 uncultured Hyphomicrobium sp.
GCGCAGAAACCAGACGAGCAAACCGATCGCTACGACAAGACCGGCGCCCAGGGTGAACAACATCAGGGCCGGAACCGCTTCATCGGTTGAGAGCTGTTCTTCCGATTGCTGCGCTAGCGCGGCAAACGGAATGAGAAACATGAAAGACGTGGCAAGTGATCTAATCATTGCGACCTCGTGGATGAGTGAAGGTGCTTCCGTCGCTAACGCTGAGGTTGCGTGACAGTTCCAGAGCTCACCGAACTGCATCATCACGTCTGTCGCGAGGTGCATGGCTCGACCTCGTCATTGTAGCGGGCGCGAGCACGTAACCCTCAGGCGACATCAGGAAAGGGAAGGGAACGATCTGTGAGCGGGCTGGTTTTATCCTGAGGACCCGAGAAGGCGCGTCAAGCATGCCTTGGCGATGTCGATTCCGAGGAGTATCGAATATGACGTTCAAGTACGCACGCATGGCGTTGTTGACAGCGCCGGTATCATGCGTCGCAATGTTTGCCACAAGTGTGATTGCCGCTCCGAATGAGCGCACGAGCGGCCGTGACTCAACAGCCAGTCAGAATTTCGATCGCGACGGCCAGGGCACACAGAGCCGCGGTAGCGATCGCTTCGATCGTGCGGATCGCGGTGGCCGGGACGATCGATCGGATCGAAGAGACAGCGGAGACCGCGTGAATGGCGGAGACGGTGGAGACCGCGTGAATCGCGGAGACCGCGGACAGCGCTTTTCCAGAGACCGTGGCGACGGATACGAAGGGCCACGTCGCCGTTGGTCCGGCGGCGACGGTCGTCGTGATCGGTGGCGCAGCGGACATCGTTACAATTGGGGCCCGGGTTTCGCCTTCTACTTCTATGATGGTTACTACTATGGCGAGTGCTCGTGGTTGAAGCGACGGGCGCGCGTGACCGGTGATCCGGTTTGGTGGTACCGCTACGAGCGTTGCCGAGACGCAGTCTGAATTCAGAACTATTGGGCGCTCGCGATTATTTGTTCGCGAGCGCCGCGCCACCTTCACATGAGCGAAACCACGGTCTGAACGCCGGCCGTGAGTGATTTTTCCTTCGCTCGACCGCATCTGCGCTTCAGCACATGTCAAAGTACATTGCACATCACCCACATTAAGACTTAGCTGGCTTACCGGCGTCTTGATGTGAGTTGGCAACGCCGTCTGAGAGATGCTCGCGCTCCCGCCTTCAACACGGAGGAGCGCCTGTGCCGACATCTTTCGTATTTTCAAACTTTGACCCCGAACACGTCGCCGTGATCGTGGCTGCTATCGAAGCAGCTCGTGTACTGTGTCCGAGCGCAGCCTGCGAAACTATCACCAGAAGAGTGCTGAGGGCTGCCAACACGGGCGAAACCAGCCAGAAACGGTTGACCGAGGCGGGCATTCAAGACGACTAAAATTTGCGCACGAATGCTGGTCGTAGTCGCTAGCGCGAGGCGCCGGTCGAGCTCGCAATTACACGGTACGCTACCGGTTCGGTCATGCCCGGTGGACTTTCTTTATGCGCTGCGAGGGGCGCCGCACGTGAGTGGAACGATACGATCGTTGAGGCGTTGGTCGAATGCAACGCGCTCGGAGGAAATTGAATGGGTATATTTTTTAAAGACCTGAAGACCATGGACGATTTGTTCGTTCATACTCTTCAAGATATCTACTACGCCGAAAATCGCATCGTTAAAGCGTTGCCGAGCATGGTCAGCAAGGCTTCGGATGCGGATCTGCGTTCAGCTTTCGAACGGCATCTGGACGAAACGAAAGGGCAAATTGCGAGGCTCGAGCAGGTCTTTGAGCAGCACGGCGTATCGCCAAAGCAAACCCAGTGTCCTGCTATCGACGGTATCTTGAAAGAAGCGGACGACGTCGCTGGCGAAGTCGACGACAAACGTGTTCTTGATGCAGCGTTGATTGCGGCTGC
>CADECN010000354.1 GCA_902825785.1 uncultured Hyphomicrobium sp.
TGGCAGCGTTCTCAGACGCCCACGAAGCGTCGGTGCTGCTTCTGCCGCGAGGGATGCGCCATGCAGGTCTCTGGGAGCCTCGTTGTGCTGCGGGATCAAGGTGGCCAGCGTGTCGGGCCGATGAAAGCTGAATACTGGACGGCTACGCGGTTGGGGATCGAGGCCATTCGTGAACCGCGTTTCCACGCCGGTGCTCTGATAGAGAAAGGGCAAAGGTCTGATATAGGCAGGCAGATCGGCAGGGAGGCCCTTGCTGTACTTCTCGGCTTGGACTTCTACACCTACTAAGGGGAACCCTTCCTTCTTCGCCTCAATAACTCCGGCGGCTTTGCCATCAATATAGAGAAGATAATCGGCGAAGCCATGGCCACTGGCGAGCGGAAAATTTCGGAGGGCGACGCCCCTACCTGCCTGCAGATTGTCGCTCTTGTAGTCCTGTACGTGCCACCCGGCTTTTCCCAAGGCCTTGTCGATCTGCTCGCGAGCTTTGTCTTCGGGCGTCGGCATGCCTGAGCACCTTTGGCAAACTAGGAACGACCCAACAGCCTAGGATTCCATAGCTCAATCGCCCCGAAGAATACCCGTTTCCTTTTAATAAATCATCTTGCCCGGGGAGGACATGGGGTCAGGAAGTGCTGCGTCTAGGGTGAAAGAAGGACAGTCCTGGCGAGCGTTAGTGAGATCAGCCCTTTGATGGACGCTTGATCGAAGATTTGACGATCCTGCGGATTTGCTTTTTGAGTATCGGCAAATTTCGCTCGACTACGGCCCAGACCTACCCCAGATCGATACCGAGATAGTCATGAACTAGGACATGAGGATATCCTGGAGCCGGTCGAGATCACCCCTCATCTGGAACTCCAGCGATACGGCCCTCGGTCGGAACGAGAAGGCACCGAATCCACGTAAGCTTACCGGTGGGGGAGAAGGGTATACAAACAGTGTTGGCGACCTGTCGACTGGCAGACTTTAGCTCAAACTGGTCAGGACTGCGCCCGGTCGAGGCCGAAGGCCGTATGGAGCGAGCGCATGGCCAGCTCCAAGTACTTCTCCTCGATGACACAGGAGATTTTGATCTCAGATGTACTGATCATCATGATGTTGATGCCCTCGCCGGACAACACCTCAAACATCTTGGCCGCCACCCCGGAGTGCGAGCGCATCCCAACTCCGATGAGGGACACCTTGGCAATCGCTTCCGTGATCGATACAGACTTGGCTTCAATATCCTTCGCCACGCCCTGTATGAGCGGTTCGGCCTTCTTCAAATCCGCGCGGGGGACGGTGAAGGAGAGGTCGGTCAGGGCCGCTTGCCCGATGTTCTGAATGATCATGTCGACATTGATATGGGCCTCCGCCACGGGACCAAAAATTCTGCCTGCAATACCCGGCTTGTCCGGCACACCGACGATCGTGATCTTGGCTTGATTGCGGTCTCCGGTCACTCCGGCTACCGCCACGGCCTCCATATCCTTATCTTCCTTGGTCACAAGCGTTCCCTTCCCTTCTTTGAAGCTGGAATTCACCTCGACCGGCACATTGAATTTTGCGGCGAATTCCACCGATCTGGTCTGGAGCACTTTCGCACCCAAACTGGCCATCTCAAGCATCTCTTCATACGCGATTTTGTCGATCCGTTTGGCTGCCGGCACGACGTTGGGATCTGCAGTATAGACCCCATCGACATCGGTGAAGATGACACATCGATCAGCTTTCAAAGCCGCCGCCAGCGCCACAGCAGAGAGATCGGACCCCCCGCGGCCGAGAGTGGTGACATCGGAACGTTCATTAATCCCTTGGAACCCGGCCACAACCGGGATCACGCCTTCCTTCAAAGCGTCTTTAATACGGTCGGCCGATACCCGAGCAATCCGTGCCTTTGTATGGGCGCTGTCGGTCATGATACCGACTTG
>CADECN010000355.1 GCA_902825785.1 uncultured Hyphomicrobium sp.
TCGTCTTAAAGGGTATCGTGGGGACCGATAATCAAGGCCTTGGTCCCGACGGCAAACCGGTGATGGACGCGCTCGATTTGCCGAAGATCGTCGCGCAAATTTTCTCGCCTGACGCCGGGGGAGATAGCGAGGGGATCGAACTGACGGGTGGTGGATACGCATGGACGCATCTGGTCTCCACCGAAGCGCCCAAACAGAACACGCTGGATCAGGTCAAGGAGGGGATCAAGGGCGTCTACATGCAAACGGAGCGCAAGCGTCTGCTGCAGGAGCTGGCGAAAAAGCTTGCCGACCGCGTGAACGCCGGGGAGCCCATGAAGGCTCTCGAGGAGGCGGCAAAATCAAAGGTCGAGACGACCGACAAGATCACTAGAAAGACGCAGCCGCAGGGACTGTCCAACGCCGCCGTCGCCCAAGGCTTCGCGCTTGCGAAGGGGCGTGCCGGCTACGCGCCGTCTTCCGACAACGCGAGCGAGGTCGTCATCCGCGTGGCTGACGTGATTGCGGCTTCGGCGCCGACGGAGACGCAAACCGACACTCTGAACCGTGAGCTGTCGCGCGAACTGTCTAACCAATCGCTGATCGAATATACCGAAAGCCTCAAGACTTCGCTTGGTGCGCACATCAATGAAGCCGAGCTCAAAGCAGCGCTCGGCACTTCGGACCAGTAGGAGCGGCAACGGTCTTGTCCCGCTCCAACGACGTGCAGCAATCGATTTCTCCCACCGGCACGGCGAGCGACGTGCGACCGGCGCGTGACGATTTTACCGCCAAGTACGCGCACGGCGAGGCACAGGTCGTCTGGACCCGTCTGGTTGCGGATCTGGAGACGCCGGTTTCGGCTTATCTCAAGCTCGCCAACAAGCGGCCTATGAGTTTCCTGCTTGAATCCGTCGAGGGCGGATCGGCGCGCGGGCGGTATTCGATCATTGGCCTGATGCCCGATCTCGTCTGGCGCGCGACCGGGGATAGCGCTCAGATCAATCGAACTGCTGCCACTGACGCGGACGCGTACATGCGCGACGACAAGCCGACGCTTGAATCTTTGCGCGCGCTTCTAAACGAAAGTGCGATCGAACTCCCGCCGGGCCTGCCGCCGATGGCGGCCGGAATTTTCGGCTACATGGGGTACGACACGGTTCGCCTTATCGAATCACTTCCCGAGATGTCACCCGATCCGCTCGGGCTGCCCGACGCCATCCTGATCCGGCCGACGTTGATCGTCATTTTCGACAACGTCAAAGACGAGATGATCCTGGTAACGCCGGTGCGCCCATCCGATGCGGATGCATCGACAGCTTACGAGGCAGCCCTTCAACGCATCGGCGGCGCAATTGCAGCGCTCGATACGCCGCTTTCGCACAAAACTTCTGCCGAGACGAGCGCGTCGGAACCGCCCGAGCCGCAGTCGAACACGACGCCGGCCGAGTATCTCGAGATGGTCGCGAATGCGAAAGAATACATAAAGGCCGGCGACATCTTTCAGGTCGTGCTTTCGCAGCGCTTCTCGGCGCCCTTCACGCTTCCATCGTTTGCGCTCTACCGCTCGCTGCGCCGGCTCAATCCGTCGCCGTTCCTGTTCCATCTCGATTTCGGTGCGTTTGCGCTCGTCGGCTCATCGCCCGAAGTGCTGGTTCGCGTGCGCGAAGGCGTGGTCACGATTCGACCGATCGCGGGCACGACGCGACGCGGTGCGGATGAAAACGAGGATCAGGCGCTAGCCGCCGCGCTGCTCGCTGACCCGAAAGAGCGGTCGGAGCATCTGATGCTGCTCGATCTCGGACGCAACGACGTGGGCCGGGTTGCATCAACGGGAAGCGTGAAGGTCACGGACCAGTTCGTGATCGAGCGCTACAGCCACGTCATGCATATCGTTTCCAACGTCGTGGGCAACCTCGATA
>CADECN010000356.1 GCA_902825785.1 uncultured Hyphomicrobium sp.
GAAGGTCAACCCGACGGAATTTGCCGACCGCAAAGCGCTGATCATCGGTGGCTCGCGCGGGCTGGGTGCGGCGACGGCGAAGGCAATTGCTGCGGGCGGCGGCCGAGTTTACGTCACCTATGCGTCGGGCGCTGCCGACGCCGAAAACGTCGTCTCGGAGATTTCCGCGATGCGCGGCCCTGGCGCCGCGGCATCGCTATTGTGCGACGTCAGCGTCGATATAGGCCCACAGCTTGCCGTACTGCCGAACGACATCACGCATATTTACTACTTCGCAACGCCCCGGATCGGGCACCAGAGCGCGAAAGTCTACGCGCGCGGACGGCTTGATGGGCTCCTTGGCATCTATGCCGACGGCCTCGCCGCCGTGATGCAATGGGCCGCGGCCAACATCGTGCACAAGCCGCTGACAGTGATGTATCCATCCACTGTATTCATCGACGAGCGGCCGAAGGGCATGACCGAGTACGCGATGGCAAAAGCGGCCGGCGAAATACTCGCCAAAGATCTGGCTTCCGCTTTCGGATTCCGGCTGTCAACACCGCGCATTCCGCGGGTACTTACCGATCAGACCGCCAGCATTCTGCCAATCGACACAGCGGATGCGGTTGACGTCATGCTGACATTGCTGCGGGGTGAATCATGAGCGCTCCGATCCCCGAAGTCGGCGCTGAAGTTTCGCGCGGCTCCGACGCGGCGCAGATGAGAGCCGACGGGCAATCAAAAGCCTCTCTTCGCCGCTTCTTCCTGGCAATTGCCGCCGTCATGGTGCTTCTGGTCGGTTCGGCGTGGGTTTGGGCCGTCGAAGGGCGGATGTCCTTCTTCAATCCCGAGTACCCCATGTGGCTCGCGAAATTTCGCATGGTGGACGAGTGCGCGTACGGCGACACCATCATCATCGGCGACTCGCGCGCCATGGCCGGGATTCTTCCCGACCAGCTGGGCGGCAACGTTACAAACCTGGCGCTTCCGGGCGGAACGCCGATCGAAAGCTACTACCTGCTGAGACGGATGGATCGCTGCAAGGCGTATCCGAAGCGGGCCGTGATTTCGTTCCTGCCGCTGTTCCTCACGCGCGTGCATATGTACTGGCTGCGTCCGGCACTTTACAATCTGATGAGCTTTGAAGAGATGGAGGAGGTTCGCCGTCTCTCGGTCAAGCTCGACGACCCGATACTCTACTCGCCGAACCGCTTCGCGAGCGCGCTCGATTCGGTCAAGAACTACAGCTATCACATCAGCCTGCCCTCATATTACTTCTCTGCGATGATCGCCGGCCGGTTCGTCGAGAGGCGGGCCCAGAACGAAGTCGAACTCGCGGATACTCTCAAGCAGCGCGGTCATCACTATTTCGGTATGGCGCCGAGCACGGCGGTCGTGCCCGAGGACGGCTACGTGAAGCAATTCAAGCCGTCTCCGGTCTTGAATTTCTATATGGACGAAATGCTGCGCAAGCTCGATGCGCACGGCGTCGAGATCGACTTCGTCGGGACGCCCGTGAACCCTGGCACGGTTGAAATGATGTCAAAATCGGTGGTGGCGTCGTTTAAGGACTACCTTACATCGATCGAGCACAATCTCCCGAACTTCCATATTCTGGGTGACATCATGCTCGTCCTGCCAAATGACAGCTTTGGCGACTCCGAGCATGTCAATCCGAAGGGTGCCGAGGAGTGGACCACGGCCATCGGTTCTCTGTTAGACGGCTTTACCGCCGCCTCGCAACAATAGGCCAAACGTGGAAGAACGGTTGAGCGACGCCAGGGTGCACAACGTAAGCGACTCGACATCGCTGGAAGCCGTCACGCAGTACTCGTTGACGCGGTACTTCATCGCGCTCGCGGCCATTGTCATCGTGCTTGTCGGATCCGTTTGGGTGTGGGCCGCAAACGCGC
>CADECN010000357.1 GCA_902825785.1 uncultured Hyphomicrobium sp.
CACCGTGCGCATCATCACTAACCGGCCCGACCCGAGCGCTTTCAGCGGCGCGTTCGATCTTGAGGCAAACACGATTCAAGACGGCGGCTTCGGCCAATCCGGCAGCGCCTACGTCAACATTCCGATTTCCACGAACATGGCTGTGCGCTTGGTTGGATGGGCGGAGCACCAGGACGGCTACATCGATAACGTCGAAGGCACGCGCTTCTATCCAACGTCGGGCGTTCTCGACGAAAACTCAGACGTCGCCGAGGACGATTACAACACTGTCGACACTTACGGCGCGCGCGTCTCGCTTGGCATCGATCTGAATGAGAACTGGACGGTCACGCCGCAAATTATGGGGCAGCGTCAGGAGACTAACGGCGTCTTTGCACAACAGCCCACTGTGGGCGACCTGCAGGTCATGCACTGGTTTCCGGAGTGGAATAGCGATTCTTGGGTTCAGGGCGCGCTGACGATCAACGGATCGATCAGCAATTTCGACATCGTGCTCGCCGCTTCGCGCCTCACGCGCGATGTCGATTCCAACCAAGATTACGCCGATTACGGCTATTTCTACGACACCTATGTCGGCTCGGGCAGCTACTTTACCGACAACGCCTTCAATCCGATCAGTCCCGCGCAACAGGTGGAGGGCCGCGACCACTATAACCGCACCACTTATGAAGCGCGGATCGCCTCACCTGGCGAAAATCGTCTGCGCTTCATCGCCGGCGTCTTCTACCAAGAGTCCGAGCACAACATTCACCAGCGCTACATCATCGAAGGCTTTAACGACGCTCACGAGGTGACGGGCAACGAAGACACGATCTGGCTCACCGAGCAGATACGGACCGACGAGGAAAGCGCGATCTTCGGCGAAGTCGCGTTCGACATCACTGACAATCTAACCGCCACGGTCGGCACGCGCTTCTTCCAAACGGAGAACTCGCTGCGCGGCTTCTTCGGGTTCAACGATACATTCGCGGCGTTCTACGGACTGCCGCCGGATTATGAAGGCGAACAGATCTGCTTTGCGCCAGCGCGCATCGCTAGCGAGCCATGCACCGATCTCGACAAGTCGACGGAGGAAGACGGCGAGCTCTACCGTGTCAACCTGGAGTACCGCATCGACGACGATCGGATGATCTACGCGACCTATTCGGAAGGCTTCCGCCCTGGCGGAATCAACCGCAAAGGAACGCTGCCGCCCTATTCGTCGGACTTCCTCGATAACTTCGAGTTCGGCTGGAAGACCGATTGGGCGAACGGGCGCTTGCGCTGGAATGGCGCGATCTTCCACGAGGTCTGGGAAGACTTCCAGTTCGCGTTCCTCGGCGGCAACGGCCTCACCGAAATTCAAAATGCGGGCGACGCCGAGATCAACGGCTTCGAGACAGACATCACCTGGGCGCCGATCGACGGGCTAAGCATCACCGCTGCGGCGACATACATCGAGAGTGAACTCACGAGTGCGGAAATTCCCGACACGGTTGAAGGCACGCCACTGCCCGTTGCGCCGGACTGGAAGGCCGACATCACTGCGCGCTACGAGTTCACGCTCGGCGCGTGGGAGGCGTTCGTGCAAGGCGGCGCGTCCTATGTCGGCGATCGCAGCATCGACATCCGCCAAACTGAAGCTGCGCTGATCGGCGAGCTGGATGGGTATTGGACTGTTGATCTCGCTGCGGGTGTCGAAACCAACGGCTGGCGCACCTCACTCTTCGTCGATAACGTGTTCGACGAACGCGGCGTGACCGGACGCTACACCGAGTGTTCCATCACGACCTGCTTCGGCGAACCCTACGACGTCGTGATCCGGCCGCTCACAGCCGGCGTCCGCCTCGGGCGAAGGTTTTAAGGCCCAGGTATTTGGACGAGTTCTGAGCTGAGAGTGCGGCCCGCATGATCA
>CADECN010000358.1 GCA_902825785.1 uncultured Hyphomicrobium sp.
CTCGAGGGCTACGCCCGCGAGATCCACCGCTTGGGAAGCATCTGGCGGGCGGTCCGTGGCAGCGCCGCGATACCCGGCCTGCTGCCACCCTTTTATACGTCCGACGGGCGTATGTTGGTGGATGGCTCCGTGATCGCCAACGTACCCCTCGAGACCATGCACACGTTGAAGCGCGGACCCAACATCGTCGTCAGCTTCCGCGTGCCCGAAAGCCAGACTTTTGCGGTCGACTATTCGGCCCTGCCCGCTCGGCGCGATCTCATCTGGCGTACCCTCAACCCGCTGCGCCGCGATGACCTGCCGCACGCGCCCTCCGCCGCGACCGTGCTCGTGCGCAGCCTGATGGCGAACCGGTCCCACTTCGAACGCCATCTAGAGCCATCCGACCTGCTGCTCGTGCCACCGACCCCCGCGGACATGGGAGCGCTGGACTTGCGCCAGCATTCCGCTCTCATGGATGCAGCGTGCCGCTACACGTGTGCGGAAATCGCCGGCCTCTCGGGAACATTGACCCCAGCCGCTGCAGGGTTCGCGAGAAAATCCCGCGCTTCGACCATGCAAAAGCCAATAATGGCAGGCGAAATCCCTGAGCGCTCAAGCGGTTGACCTGCCTTGGCGAGAAGGCAACACTGCACGCGAAGCAAGCCGGCGGTTAACACGCCGCCAGACAAAGTCTGGTAATGTGCCGCTAGGGGCGGCGTGCCTGGCGCGCCGGCACGGGCAATGTTTGGCGTTTGAGGGGGAGTATGCGTTCGCTTGCCGACGACGTGCCGCGTTTCGCGCGCGACGCCAAAAGCGTTGCCGCAACACTGCTCGTGGTCGTCGCATTAGCCGGATGCGCCACACCGGTTGCACGTAACGGTATTTCCGATCCCCACCTCGCCCGCACCGCCGTCGTTCCCGGACGCGGGCTTCAAGACGTCCGTTTCTGGGCTGACGAGACGCCCGACAATCCGCTCGCCGAGGCAAGGAGACGGACGGCCCACATGCCTCGCATTGCGCGCGACGCCCGGACCGTTTCCGGCCGACCGATCGTTGAGACGCTGGCGCTTTCTGGCGGCGGTAGCGATGGCGCGTTCGGCGCCGGCGTGCTCGCCGGCTGGACCGCACGCGGCGACCGGCCGGAGTTCGAGATCGTGACAGGCGTGAGCGCCGGCGCAATCATCGCGCCGTTCGCCTACCTGGGACCTTCCGAAGACGAAAAACTGAAAACCATCTGGACCGAATACCGAGCCGATCAGGTCGTCACGGCTCAATTCCTTCCGGGCTTGCTCGGCGGCGACGCACTTGCGGACACCGCGCCGCTCGAAGGCCTCATCGCCAAATACGTCGACGAGCGGATGCTGCAGCGCATCGCCGCGGAATATGAGCGCGGCCGCATGCTGTTCGTTCTGTCGACGAACCTCGACGCCCAGCGCCCGGTCGTCTGGAACATGGGCGAAATCGCGCGCGCCGGCACGCCCGAAGCGCTCGAACTATTCCGCAAGGTCATAATGGCCTCAGCGGCTATTCCCGGCGCGTTCCCGCCCGTCAACATCCCAGTGACTGCGGGCGGCAAGATGTATGAGGAAATGCACGTCGACGGCGGCACCACGCGGGAAATCTTCGTCCTGCCGGTCGACGCGCCGTTCAAGGTCTTCGACGCGCTGTATCCGGCACCCCCGATCCGCAAACTCTACCTCGTCAAGAACGGCAAGCTCGCGCCCGAGCAGGAGGTTGTGAAACAGACAACGCTTCCCATCGCGGCGCGCGCGATCTCGACCCTGATCAAAAGCCAGAACTGGAGCGAACTCTACCGCATCTACCGCCTCGCCCAGGACGCCGGCGCCGACTACAATTTGACCGCCGTCCCGCCCGACCTCCAAATGGTCCACAACCACATCTACGA
>CADECN010000359.1 GCA_902825785.1 uncultured Hyphomicrobium sp.
GTACCCTGAACGTAGCTGTCCGTAGCTACCCGAAGTACGTAGATAGAGTCAGCGACGGCGAATAGACAAAGTGATCCCAAGAGGACCACCTGAGCCGGGGGCAAGCGCCACCCCGACATGCCAGCCAGGGTAAGGACCAGGCCGATAAGGACTAGATCCATAACGGGACAGGCCAAGTTGGTCGCAATGGCAAGGGTCGTCCCGGTCGCCGCATGAGCAATAGGTCCAAACGAAAGAAGTGCCCCAGCCGCTACGGCGCTGAGCCCGACCAAGAGGCCGTCAAGGTAGACAACGGGGCTCTGCCGGCCTATCGAACGGCGGCCGGCGCTGAGTACGCCGACGATAGCAGGCGGATAGAAAGCCAAATAGCCAGCGTCGGCAATCGAGGGGTAAGGCGGATCAGGAGCTACTCGGATCCACAAGGTCCATACAATGTTCCCGAAGGTCCAAACCGCGATCGCGCATCCGACGGCGATCGATGACAATCGCGCTTCGTTGGTTCGGATAGCGCTGACGATGATAGTCGCTGCAGCCCCAAGACAGGCGCCGCTGTAAACCCAACCATCCCACAGCGGCGAGAACGAGTCCGAGCCTCGATCCACCACAAAGATTGACACAACGAAGAGCGCAGCCAGAACGGACACGAGAGACAGGGTCGAACGACCCATGCTGCGTGCGTCTCGAAGCGATGACATCGCTGGGGTATCGGCACACGGATCTGCCGACCTGAGTTGGTGAAGCGCTCACCTTGGCGCAGTCAGGGGTCGGCCGACTGGAAAGATGACCCGCACCAATGAAACTGGCCCGCCGCAGCGGGGGGCGAACGGCGGGCCAGAGCGGGCTGTCGCCCACGAACGAACATAACTGACTCCACTCACCGATGTGAAGAAGGTCACATGCCCTATTGCATTCGGTTACGGAGGGGAGGTGCGCAACTCGCTGACCCGGCGAGACTGGGGAGGCGAGGACAGCCCGCTGGTCGACGGACACAACGTGTGCTGGGGATCAATGAGGCCGAGATACCTCTTCGACCACGCTCTCGAGATCGTCCTTCGCTGGCAGGATCAGTCCGGGGTCGGGCGCAACGCGACTACTATGAAGATTCTGGTCAGACGGTCTTCGGTGGACCTGGTGGGTCGTGGAGCCTGCGCCGGCGTCGACCCCACCGCCGTGCGACTAGCGCAGCGGCCAGACCAGGGATGAGGCCTAGGAGCACTTCGTCTCGTGACAAGCCGTCGATGTTGGGCTGGAGGTCCTCCTCGGTGGCCCAGCCGAAGAGGACTTCGCTGATGAACAGGCCTAACACGAAGAACCCGGCGGTGGCAATCAGCCACAGCCAGTTGGTCGTCACACGGCCGGCGATGAGATGAGCCCCAAGACCGAAGACGAGCGACATCGCTAACAGGTACGCAAGGCCCGAGAGCCCGAGGTCCCATGTCATGGCGCCTCCCGTTGTCTGTTCGAGTTCATCGTCCGCTCGCGTAGCGCGTGGCAGGTAGAGGCGGACGTCACCGCCTCGGACCATCCGAGCTCCTCACCGCCATCAACCAGTTGCATAGGGTGTTCGATCGACTAGCGCCGAACCCCTTGGCGACCACGATCAACCCCAAGAGAGATCCCCGAGCTAGAGGTTCGATCCGCCGCGTCCCAAGCGTTCTGGCAGCGGTCCTCGATGACTGAGAATTTCTATGATGGGGAGGTGTCCTTAGTGAGGGGATTTCCCGTTGACAAGGGGTAGGGATGGGGTTGGGGACGGATCAGGCAGTCATTTCCCTGGCCGGATGGCGCGCCTGATCCGTCCTCTG
>CADECN010000360.1 GCA_902825785.1 uncultured Hyphomicrobium sp.
ATTCGCTTCATGGTTACTTCTTGCTCGCCGGCGATCCGGCGCGCGACATCATCTATGAGGTTGAACGGATACGCGACGGCGGCAGCTTCACAACCCGCCGGGTCCGCGGCATCCAGCACGGCCGCTCTATCTTCACGATGAACGCCTCGTTTCACATCGAGGAAGATGGCTACGAGCATCAGTCCGCCATGCCCGCCGCACCGCCGCCGGAAACGCTGCCCAGCGTCAAGGACCTGGTCCGGCAGATGATCGACTTCCTGCCCGATAACATGCGCGCATACTGGAATCGCGAGCACCCCGTCGATGTGCGCATTGTCGACCCGTCGCGCTATAGCAGCCGCGAGCCGCGCACGGCCGAGCAGGCCATTTGGCTGAAAACCGCCGGCAAGCTACCCGACACGCCCAGCATTCATCAGGCCGTGCTGGCTTACGCTTCCGACTTCACACTTCTCGACACGGCACTGATCGCGCACGGGAAGCTTTTGTTCGATCAGGACATCCAGCTGGCGAGCCTGGACCACGCGATGTGGTTCCACCGCCCCTTCCGGGCCGACGAATGGCTTCTCTACGCGCAGGACAGCCCGACCGCGTCCGGCGCCCGCGGCTATTGCCGAGGCGCCATCTATGACACTTCCGGACGCCTCGTTGCATCGACCGTTCAGGAAGGTTTGATGCGCAAGCGCGACACAGCCTTCGTGCTCAAATAATCGGCAGTTTTGCCGGTTTGCATATATTTCGTGCTCACATTCTAAGCCGACGCGGAGCTGCGAGCGCCGAGAATGTATTTTATGTGAGCATTTCCAAGTTGTTACCCCCGCCCCGACAACTTGGCACGGGACTTGACTCTGTACGCCCGGAACAATCGTCCCGCCACCCGGCGGGGCCTTGGTCCGCGTTAGCGCCGGCATCGACCGGGATACAACTAGAGAGGGGGCTCCCATGAAGCTCATCACGGCAGTGATCAAACCTTTCAAGCTCGAGGAGGTCCGCTCTGCGCTGACCGATCTTGGCTTGCAGGGCATGACGGTCACGGAAGTCAAAGGTTACGGACGCCAGAAGGGCCACACCGAGATTTATCGCGGCGCCGAATACGCGGTCAGCTTTCTACCGAAGATCAAGATCGAGGTCGTTGTCCCTAGCGCTCAAGTAGACAAGGCGCTCGCAGCCATCCAGCGCGCCGCCAAAACCGGCCAGATCGGCGACGGCAAGATCTTTGTTTCCCCGATCGAACACACGGTCCGCATTCGTACGGGCGAGGCGGACGACGACGCGCTCTGAAGCTGCGTTCGCACCACCCCTTCAAGCATGGCTATTCAGGGAGCTACAAATGAACTTTCGAACTTTAGCGCAATACGTAAAGGCACTTGGGGCCCTTTGCGTCATTGCACTAGCGCTCGTCGGCACGCCGACGTTCGCGCAGGACGCGACACCGCCTCCACCAGCGACAGAAGCCGCACCCGCGGCTCCTGCCGCTGAGACGCCTGCCCCCGCTCCGGCTCCGGCCGAAGCGGCACCCGCACCGGCAGAAGCACCTGCCGCGGCGGAGGCTGCGCCGACGCTGAACTCCGGTGACACGGCATGGATGCTCGTGTCGTCGGTCATCGTTCTTATGATGAGCATTCCGGGCCTGGCGCTGTTCTACGGCGGCATGGTGCGGAAGAAGAACGTGCTGAACACCACGATGATGGTGTTTGCGCCGGTCTGCGTACTCTCCATCATCTGGACGCTATTCGGGTACTCGCTCGCCTTCACCGATGGCGGCGAATACCAGCCCTACATTGGCAGCCTCGACAAGGCGCTTTTG
>CADECN010000361.1 GCA_902825785.1 uncultured Hyphomicrobium sp.
CCACGTTCCGCGCCGCCTGCTGCGCACCGTCCGCACCACGCATCTGACGATCCGCATCGATCACGACTACGACGGCGTCATCGACGGTTGCGCCGCCTCGCGCACGGGCCGCACATCGACCTGGATCAACAAGCGAATCCGCTCGCTCTATCGTGAACTTTTCGCGCTCGGTGCCTGTCATACGGTGGAAGCCTGGAACGGCGATAAGCTGGTTGGCGGTTTGTACGGCGTGGCGCTGAAAAGCGCCTTCTTCGGCGAGAGCATGTTCTCGACCGAGCGCGATGCTTTGAAGATTGCGCTGGTGCACCTGGTCGCGCGTCTGGTGCACGGCGGCTTCACGCTGCTCGATACTCAGTTCGTCACCGACCATTTGCGCCAGTTCGGCACGGTCGAACTCGACCGGTCCGAATTCCAGGTCGAACTCGATCGCGCGCTGGCGTGCGACGCCGATTTCCGTGCGCTGCCCGAGACGGCGAGCGGCGAAGAAATCGCCCGCGTGCTCGCGCCGCACCTCACGAAATCCTGACGCCGAAGCCTTGCACGCGCTCTAACGCACTGTTCCCGCGGTGACAGCCCGCCGCTGCCCCTCATGCGATCGTCATGCCATTCGCAGCCGCAAACTGAGTGCCTGCGAGGCGTTCGCGCCCACGCTTTTTCCGTTGGGCCTATTCAGGAGATTTGCATGAAGAAGTCAGCACTTGCAGCCGCGGCCATCCTGGCAGCGACGGCTTTCGGAGGCGTCGGCGAGGCCGAGGCGCACGGCAAGCATTTCCGTTTCCATCAGTTTTATGGCCCGAGCGTCGGCCTGGGTTATGGCTATGGCTACGGTTATAGCTACCGCCCGCGCGTCGTAATCGGCAGCTACGGCCCCGGCTGTGGTTTCTATTACGACCGTTGGATGGATACCGGCAGCTTCTACTGGAAGAAGAAGTTCCTGCGTTGCCGCGCCGTGCTGTAGGCACAAGAGGTCAACATGTCAGGAGCCTGATCCGCCCTCGTGCCGCCGCGCACGGGGGCGGCGGTATTTCGGGTGCACCTAGCGCGTGCCGAATATTTCGGCATAGACGGCAGGCTTGAAGCCGAACACGAGATGGTCGCCGGTATCGAGCACGGGCCGCTTGATGAGGTTGGTCTCCGCCAGCAGCAGCGACTTGGCTTTTGTTTTCGTCAGGCCCTCGCGCACCGCCTCCGGCATCTCCTTGAAGGCCGTGCTGTTGCGATTGAAGACGGATTCCCAACCGGCGCGCTGAAACCAGTCGTCGACGGTTTTCGCTTCCAGCGTTTTGACGCGGTAGTCGAAGAAGGTATGCGCGACCCTGTGATCGGCGAGCCATGTTCGCGCCTTCTTGACCGTATCGCAGCTTTTGAAGCCATACAGCGTCACGGCCATGGCATTACCCCGCTTTCTCACCCCATATGCGCAGCAACAGACCAAATCGGCGGCGCGCCAGCAATATGCTCAATTGGAAAACGAACGGCAGCCGTGGCCGCACGTAAAGCTAGTCGCTATCGTTCTCCCGGCCGATGTGCGGATGCAAAGGAAGCCAAGCCTTGCAGGCAACGGATGACCAGGGCGATGCGCACCTTACCACGTCGCCAAATCGCGATGAAGCCGGACCACGCGCGCGGCGCGCGCCGCGTGCACCGATGCGCGGCGTGTACCTTGTTCTCGGCTGGATATTCGTCGCACTCGGCTTCATAGGTGCGTTCCTGCCTCTGCTACCGACCACGCCGTTCCTGATACTGGCCGCCGGCTGTTTCGCCAGTTCCTCACCCCGATTTGAATCCT
>CADECN010000362.1 GCA_902825785.1 uncultured Hyphomicrobium sp.
GGGCGGCTCGATCAAGCACGACGTGTCGGTGCCGGTGGCGCGCATCCCCGAGTTTCTCGCGCGCGCAGGTGAGATCGTCGAACAGGTGTGCCCGGGCGCGCGCCCCGTACCGTTCGGCCATTTCGGCGACGGCAACGTGCATTACAACGTCAGCCAGCCGGTCGGCATGAACAAGGCGGCATACGTCGCGCGGTGGGATGACATGGCGGACGCGGTGCACGCGCTTGTTGCCGAACTGGGTGGATCGTTCTCGGCCGAGCACGGCGTCGGTCAGATGAAACGCGGCGATCTGGAGCGCTACAAGCCGCAGGTCGAGGTCGACATGATGCGGGCGATCAAGCTGGCGCTCGATCCGAAGGGCATTCTGAACCCGGGTAAATTGCTGTAGACGAATGCAAGCGTTAACGAGTCGTTAAGGCGTTTCGACAAGTGTCTTGTGCGTCAAACACGGGACCGCGCTGGTGGCTGAAACGCTCGACGATATCCTGACCGGCGACTCGGAGCTGCCGCTCGGCGACGATCTGCGGCGGACGATCGGCGCGTGGCTCGACCACCTGATGAGCGAGCGCGGGCAGGCGGAAGCGACACGCACCGCTTATGAGCGCGATCTGCGCCAGTTTCTGTCGTTCCTCAAATCGCACAACGGCCATCCGCCATGCCTTGGCGATCTGGCGCGGCTTGATGCGCGCACACTGCGCGCCTTCCTGGCGCAGCGGCGAAGGGGTGGGGCCGTTTCGCGCTCGCTTGCACGGTCGCTTTCCGCGCTGCGCGCTTTCTTTCGCTGGATGGAACGTGAGGACGTCGTGCGTAACGGCGCGGTCATGCAGATTGGCCTGCCGAAAGTTCCGCATTCGGTTCCCAAGCCTTTGACCGTCGAAGCCGCCGACGACGTGACGTCACTGCCGCACGAGATCGAGGATTGGATCGTCGCGCGCGACCGGGCGGTGATGCTCCTGCTCTACGGCGCGGGCCTGCGCATCAGCGAAGCCTTGGGCCTGACGCTGCGGACGGCGCCCATCAACGGGCGCGAGATCATGGTGATACGCGGCAAGGGTGGGAAAGAGCGTCTGGTGCCTTCGCTCGCGATCGTATCGGGCGCAATCGAAACCTACGTCCGCCTGTGCCCGCTCGTCATCGAACCCAACGGGCCGCTGTTCCTGGGCGCGCGGGGCGGGCCGCTGTCGCCACGGCTGATCCAGCTCGCCATGGAGCGCCTGCGCCACGACCTCGGCCTGCCCGACACCGCAACGCCGCACGCGCTCAGGCATTCGTTCGCCACCCACCTGCTTTCGGCCGGGGCCGATTTACGGCAAATTCAGGAACTTCTGGGGCACGCCTCGCTCTCGACCACGCAGGTCTATACAGAAGTGGATCGCGAGCGACTTCTGAGCGTTTATGATGCCGCCCATCCGCGCGCCGGACGTTCAGGATAAGCGGCGGCGAAACCGAACCGGAAAAGCGTACATGACCTGCGTTCGAAATGTTGTTGGCCGGCTGCGCCTTGCCGCCGTCGCCCTGCTCTTCTTCCCTGCGCCGACGCTCGCGCAGGATAAACCGGCTGCCCAATGCCACGGCAACGACCTGCTGGCGGAATTGGAGGTTCGCGCGCCCGACGTTCACAAGCAGGTGCTGGCGGAAGCCGCCAAAATCGAGAACTCGGAAGCCGTGCTGTGGAAGGTCGAGAAGGAGGGCGTCGCGCCATGCTATCTTTTCGGCACCATGCATTTGAGCGATGCGCGCATCGCGACGCTGTCCGACAAGACGAAGGATGCGATCAAGGATTCC
>CADECN010000363.1 GCA_902825785.1 uncultured Hyphomicrobium sp.
CGTCCTGGGTCAGGACCTCCCGGAACAGTTCCTCCTTCGAGCCGAAATAACGGGCCACGAGGGCCACGTCGACGCCGGCCTCGGCGGCGATGTCGCGCAGGCTGGCGCCGTCATAGCCCTCTTCGGTGAAGCGCCGACGCGCGGCCTCCAGGATGCCCGCGCGCGTGGCCGCGGCGTTCCGTGTCCGCACCTGCGCCGGCGCCTTTCCCACCGTCATTTTCTCCCCAAATTCGTCAACATCCGTTGACTTATACATGCTGCGCCGCAATAAGTCATCATCCGTTGACATACTGCGCCCCTGACCGGGCATAGGCCTAGAGGACAGGGCATGCGATCTTCGCTGACGCTGGCAATTTCCGCCATGGGGCTTCTTGCCCTGGCCGCCTGCGGCAACCCCCCCGCCGCCCCGCCGCAGGGGCCGGCGGCGGTCACGGTGGCTGTCCCCTTGCGCGAACGCGTCGTCGATTGGGACGACTTCACCGGCCGGTTCGAGGCGCCGGAGCGTGTCGAGTTTTCTTACATTGCCTTCAACCCGCGCGACGCAAAGCAGAACGTAATCAAACAGTTTGAGCGACGGCACCAATATTGCTTCGTTGCATAAGCAACATCGGCTCAGCAAGAATCCCAGAATTCGCAACCGCTTCACAACGGAGGCCGTATGAAGAATATCAGTGTGCTAAGGGCACTTCGGACGATGTTCTTGGGACTGACGTCCACATGCGTATGCCAGCCAAGTCTCGCAGGCCCGATTGTTGGCGGCACGTTCTACCAATTCGGCTTTACTGACCCTGGCGTAGCGGCAAGCGGTTGCCAACCGGACGATCCCGCGGGTATTTTTTGCCTAGCAAGTTCCGGCGCGCCAACGTTGTTTGCCGATTCACCAGCGTGGACTTTCAATGCACCAGCCAGCGGCGCGGTTTTTTCAGTGTTGGACGCGTTCACGAACGGTGAACAGTTTGAAGTGTTCGATTTCGGTGCCAGTCTGGGACTAACGTCGCTGCCCGCCGGCGCGAGCGATTGTGGAGACGATCCAGTGCCTTGCCTTGCCGACCCCGCAATGAGCAAGGGCGATTTCAATCTAGCCGCCGGCGCTCACTCGCTCACCATCGTATCGGTGTTGTCGCCGGACGGATTGGGTTCGGGCTACTTCATTGTCGACAATGCCGTGGTCACTGTCGACGAACCAGGGTCAGTGGCGCTTGCTCTGCTTGGGCTGCTGGGGATCATGACCTGGCGGTATCGAAGCGCTCGCGTTTTCGTCCGCGCTCCGAGCGCATAAGGGGATGCTCATGAGCACATTCTCCAAACGCTTCTCGACTCGCGCTTATTGCGGCACGGTTGTGCTGTTCGCTTGTTTCCAACTTCAATCGCTCGCCGCAACGCCGGGCGTCGATCAATTCATCGGCGCAACGTCTTCGCAGCCACTGGCGCTATCGGCTAACGGCGCATTTCTCGTCGCTGCAAACCCCGACAACAACAGCGTCACCTTTTTTGATCTACGCGCCGATCGCAATCGCCGTTTGGCAGAAGTGCCGGTGCAGACGGAGCCGAACGGCGTCGTATTCACGCCGAACGGCCGCAAAGTTTATGTCGCTAACACGGTGAGCGGCACCGTGTCGGTGATACCGGTGAATATCCCTAACGGGGCCATCGGGCGCGCGAGCAAGCACATCGCCGTCGGCACCGAGCCCTACGGGCTCGCGCTGACGCCAAACGGCAGCAAACTTTATGTCACGAACGCACGCTCCAATAGCGTTTCCGTAATCGACACGAC
>CADECN010000364.1 GCA_902825785.1 uncultured Hyphomicrobium sp.
CCAGCATCTCGAATTGTTTGGCTACGACGTCTCTTTCACGAATTCCGCGGCCTTTATGGTCGTCGCGCTGGCGCTGATCTCGGCGTATCTCATTGCCGCCATGCGCAATCGCGCGCTTGTGCCGTCGCGCTTCCAGTCGACGGCCGAGGTCGTCTACGAATACGTCGCCAACATGGTGCGCGAGAGCCTTGGCGAAGACGGCATGAAGTTTTTCCCGTGGGTCTTCACGATCTTCATCTTCATCCTGACGCTGAACCTGCTCGGCATGATCCCGGGCAATTTCACGGTGACAAGCCATATCGTTGTAACGTTCGCGCTCGCCGCCATGGTCTGGCTGGTCGCAACCGGGATCGGCTTCTTCAAGCACGGCATTGGCTATCTGCGCCTGTTCGTTCCCGAAGGCGTGCCGCTCTGGCTGATGCCGGTCATCATCCCGATCGAACTCATTTCCTACTTTATTCGCCCCATCAGCCACTCGGTGCGTCTCTTCGCCAACATGATGGCGGGTCACACGATGCTGAAGGTCTTTGCCGGTTTTGCCGTCAGCCTTCCTTGGTGGGGCAAGATCGCACCGGCTGGCTTTATGGTCGCGTTTACCGGCCTTGAGTTCCTCGTCGCGTTCCTGCAGGCGCTGATCTTCACGGTTTTGACCTGCATCTACCTCAACGACGCGGTCAACATGCACCACTGATCCGAACAGAAAATCCACTTACGATACGAAACCAAAGGGAGACTGAAATGGAACTTCAAGCAGCCAAGATGATCGGCGCTGGCCTCGCGTGCAGCGCACTGATCGGCGCCGGCGTCGGCATCGGCAACATCTTCGGCAACTACCTCTCGGGCGCTATGCGCAATCCGTCGGCCGCTCCTGGCCAGTTCACGAACCTGCTGATCGGCTTCGCCCTTGCCGAAGCCACCGGCCTCTTCGGCCTGCTGATCGCGCTCATCATCCTCTACGGTTGATTCCGGGCAACCTGTCGAAAAACTGGAGGCGATGAATGTTGGCCGGAACGACGATGCTCCTAGCCGCAGCAGCGGAAGCAGTTGCCGAGGGCGCGGCAGAAGCCGCACACGCGGCTGCTAAGCCCGGGCTGCCGCAGCTCAATCCCGACTACTTCACGCCCCAGCTTTTCTGGCTGGCACTTACGTTCGCGCTCCTGTTCTTCATTCTTTCGAAGGTCGCGCTACCGCGCATCGGCGAAGTGCTGGAGGAACGCAAGGATCGCATCGGTCGCGACATCGAGGCCGCCACCAAGCTCAAGTCTGAGACTGATGCGGCACTCGCCGAGTACGAAAAGGCGCTCGCCGACGCACGTTCGAACGCGTCCGGCATAGCCAAGCAGATGCGCGACAAGCTCTCGGCTGACGCCGAGGCCGAAAAGTCAGCGGTCGAGAAGACGCTCGCCGCCAAGCTTCAGGATGCCGAAAAGCGCATCGGTGAAACGAAGGCGAAGGCTCTCTCCGCCGTCAACGAGATTGCCGCGGAAACCGCAACCGCGGTCGTCTCAAAGCTCATCGGGCAGGACGTGAAGGCCGATGAAGTGAAAAAGGTGCTGCGTCCGGTTGGCGGCGCCTGAGTGAGGCTTGAACGATGACTGAATTCTTCAATCCGGAATCGACCACTTTCTGGGTTCTGGTTGCCTTCCTGACGTTCGTCGGCCTGCTGATCTGGTTCTGCGTTCCGTGCCTGGTCGGCAAACTCCTGAACGAGCGCGCCGACGCGATCCGCAATGAACTGGACGTAGCGCGCAAGCATCGCGAGGA
>CADECN010000365.1 GCA_902825785.1 uncultured Hyphomicrobium sp.
GCGATCAATATGCGGTGAAGCAGTGCCTCTGGCTTCTGGGTGGGATGAGCCTTGCGGCCGCCGTCGTCCTTTAGGCGCTCAGGACCCGAGCAAATCGGGAAAAGCCAATCGGAACGCATCTGGACGTCTTCGTTCGAGGCCTTGAGGCTCTCGTAGTTGAACGTCACGCGAGACTTCGACGACTTGCCGGCCCAGATCAGAGTTTCATGCGCGTTGGTGAAGCGCTTGCCGCGGAAGTTCGGCATCGGATTTACTTTGCGCCAGATGATGTCGTTCTGAAGCCAGAAGCCGAGATCCTGCAGCGCCGTACCGAGACGGAAGATGTTGTGATAGGAGCCGATGACCCATATGGCCCCGTCAGGCTTCAGGACGCGGCGGCACTCGGCGAGCCAAGCGCGCGAGAACGCATCATAGGCCGCCAAGTCCTGGAACTTGTCCCATGCATCGTCAACGCCATCGACGCGGGTGTTGTTGGGGCGCAGCAAGTCACCGGGTAACTGCAGATTGTAGGGCGGATCGGCAAAGATGAGATCGACGCTGCGATCGGCGAGCTTGCGCAATTCGGTTACGCAGTCACCCAGAATGATCGCACCTGAAGCTTCCTGCTTTTTGCCACTCTGGCCCAGTGCCTTAACGCGACGCGCACTCATCGAACACAATACCCTTACAAACAACGCACCGGCATACGCGAGCATCACGCAGCTCGTTGCCGTTCCTCATTCCTACAAGAGCAAGGGCGCGTTTGGATAGGGCGCTGAGCGTCTTTCGGAGCAACTTTATTTTTTGATTCGATAAGCAACTCGAACGCGTTGCGTCGCTGGCGTTAGAACAGGGTCAGCGCCAGTTGCACCGGCTTGAAAGAGCGGCGATGCAGAGAGCAGACGCCAAGCTTGGCGATTGCTGCCTGGTGCTCGGGCGTGCCGTAACCTTTGTGCCGGTCAAAGCCGTAGCCCGGATAGTCACGCGCCAACTGCATCATCATCCGATCGCGCGTCACCTTGGCGATGATCGACGCCGCAGCGATAGACAAACACTTGGCGTCGCCTTTCACGATGGTGCGGGTCGTGGTTTCGAGATGCGGCGCCCTGTTGCCGTCAATCAGAACGAGCCTCGGCGCGGTGTGGAGCTGGCGTACCGCTTCGGCCATGGCCCACATCGTTGCGGCCAATATGTTGTCGCGGTCGATGCGCGCGACGTCCGCTATGCCGACGCCGACCACCGAGGTCTTCAGGATGCGATTGTAGAGATGAGCGCGCGTGTCCTCGTCCAGCACTTTGCTGTCGTCGATACCGACCGGCAGGCGGCCCGGATCGAGTATGACAGCTGCGGCGACGACGGGGCCGGCCCACGGACCGCGACCCGCTTCGTCAACGCCAGCGACCGGCAGCACGCCCAGCTGATGCTCGGCGGCTTCCAGTTCGAACGTCGGCATGATGCGCGAATCGGCGATCTTCATGATCGCCCAATTTCACGCGACGGCGCGTGCTGTCAAAACAGTGCGAGCTGTTCTCCCCGTTTCTTCGGCGGTGTGAAGAGATCCGTCCTCAGTTGCAGACGCTCCTCCGGCATGCCCAATCGCTTGCGTGCCAGCTGGAAACGCATGGCTATTTGGTCGGCGTAGGGACCGTTGCCGCGCTGGCGGTGCCCGAAGGCCGCGACGTAATCCTTGCCGCCGTGCATCGAACGCAGCAGGGAGAGGACACGCGAGGCACGGTCGGGAAACGCCTCGGCGAGCCATTCCCGGAACAGGTCCTTGA
>CADECN010000366.1 GCA_902825785.1 uncultured Hyphomicrobium sp.
AACATGGAAGACCCTGTCACTGCGGTAAACGAAAGTCTGGTTTTGGGACACGCAACACACCCTTCTTAGCATTGCGCCGCCCTCCCAGTGAAAATTCCCTGCGCCAAGCACCGAACCGTGGGGGCGAATATTAAGCTTCTGCCGGCATCATGCGCGATGCGGAAGTATGCGTTGGTCGGAGTTCTGAATGAAACGCGAAGCTGTAGAGATCCTCTCATCGATCACGCCGGACAAGGAAGAGCTTGAGGCCCTTCCCGCGGTGCAGCGGCTCGCGCGCATGCGCAATTGGATGGAACACCGGCTGTGGCGGCGCCTGCACGTGCGCATCCCCGTCGCCGTGACGTGCGGCGAAGAAAAGCGCATTGCCGTTGTCTCCGACATCTCGGCCCGCGGCCTGCGCCTGACGGGGATAGAGAACCTGAAGGTCGGCGACGCGATAACGGTCTCGATGCGCGGCTTCGCCCCCCTCTCAGGCGACGTCGTGTGGGCCGAGAACAATCAGGCAGGCGTGTCGCTGAAGCAAAACCTGCTCGGCTAAAACGCACTGCCGGCTCATTTTGCCGCAATTCTCGCACGCTGATTAGCCTAAGATTGCGCATCTTTTCGAAAGGATGACGCGATGGCTGAACCGTCCCAACGATCCATGCCTGTGCGAGCGCTCGGCGCGCTCGTCGGAACAGTGCTGCTCCTCATCATCGAGCTCATTCTGACCGTGCTCGTGTACATGGGGCTCAACGTCTACAGCTTTAACCTGTTCGGCCGCCTCGTGCAGTTCGCCGGGGACGTGCTCGAGTTCATGGCATCGCTGGTCGAGCGCTTCATGCCGGAAGCCTCCAGCACGGCCTACGCCAGCTTCTTTGGCGAACTGGGCCCAAAATCCATGCTGCTGCTGTTGACCGGACTTGTCGTAGCGGCGTTCCTGCGTCTGCTGATCGGCCTTCTGCGCGCGCTGATCCGAGGCTGAATGCTAACCCCGCCCCACGCTATGCGTCGGACCACCTGATCTGAAACTCGATTTCCACCTCGCCCCCGGTCCGCTCGTGCTCAATGTTGTAGTGAGCACGAGCCGGCACGCTGATGCGCTCCCCCGCGATCTGGATCTGAAACGGTCTACCGCTTTCGAGCGAGTCCGCCAGCCGCCGCAACTTGCCGACGAACTCCGATGTCGCGTACGTCTTCTCCAAATCCCGGCTCTTCTTTCGCGCTGTTTTCTTTACGGCGGCCACAGGCTCCTCCCAGGCAGGTCTCTATCGACATCCCCGAACGTAGGAAGCACACCGCGCATTTCAATCTCGTCTTGGACCGCACCCCTCGATCCGTGGGCAGCCGTCAGTATGGACCGCGCGACGCAATCCCCGAAATGATTCCGTTGAGGGCCCCAATGCGCTTGGCGTAACTGGCCGCAAGGCAAGAGGCATCGTCACCGCACCCTTCGCGCTCGGCGATCCAAGCCCGTTGCGCGTCGCGAATATCGCCGCGTTGCCCCATCGCGACGAGCGACGTCGCCACGTCGTAGAGCGTTGCCATGCGCGCTTCGTCCTGGCCGAGCTTGTAGGAATGGCAGATCGCCTTTTCCGAACGCGTCTGCGCGCTATCACAGTTGAGCGGTGCGTATTCCGCCGCCAAGGCCATTGCGGGCATCATCAAGAGGGGGGCAACGAAAGCGAGCACGCGGTACATAGGCAATCTCCTTTTGAGTATGGCGGTCGTGAGCTTATAGCATTGTCGCGTTCTAACATGCGC
>CADECN010000367.1 GCA_902825785.1 uncultured Hyphomicrobium sp.
GACAGCTCGATCTCACGCCCATCCGCCCATACCCGGCCGATACGCGTCACCGGCCCCTCGCCAAGCGCGACCGCGAAGTTCGCATAGTAGAGATACTTCGTGACGCTCACCTCGGCACTCGCGCCAAGACCGCCACCCTTGCCGCCGCCCGAGGCTTCCCGCGTGGTGACGACCTCTTCCTCGAAATCGGTCGCCCAGATCACCTGGCCACCGACCCGCGCACGGCCGAAAATACGCGGCACCGGCGCACCTTCGGTCGAGGCGGTGACCTGCAGATCGCTGAGCCTTGGCCCCTCGACCGCGCGGCTCCGCCCCGACGCGCCGAACAGCGCGTTATCGATATAGTTGCCCGCGAACGCGCCGATTTGCGAACCGAGCGCGGCACCGCTCAGCGTCGCGCCCAGGAAGCTCAAGCCGCCCGGCAGCAGCGCGCCGCCGACCGCCGAACCGATGGCTGCAAGCGCCAGCGTCGCCATGAAGCTACTCCGTGAAAATCACACCACGCGCGGAAACCGGAACGCACCCGCGATCCGCCGCCGCCACCAGCCGGCAAGCGCCACCTCGCACACCGGCGCGCCCTCGATGGCGTGAATCATCGTCCTTGCGCTCGCGACGATCGCCGCGTGTTTTGCGACACACCCCGCCCGCAGCCGGAAAACGATGACGTCACCGGCAGCAATCTCGGCGCGGTCGATCGGCGTCAGATGCCGCCCCGCCGCCGCCAGCATCGTCTCGACGCCGCTCGCCTCCGCCCAGTCGCGGCTGTACGGCGGCGGCGCTTCCGCATCGCAGCCATACAGGTCGCGCCAGACGCCGCGCACAAGCCCGAGGCAGTCGCAACCGACGCCCCTGCGGCTCGCTTGATGATGATAGGGCGTGCCGATCCACGTCCGCGCCGCCGCCACGACGGCGTCGCGCGTCACAGCTGGCTGCGCGCTCATCCCCTGCGCCCCACTTTGGTGAGAAAAGCGTTGCCTGGCATCGACGGAAAGCCGCGAAAGTTCGGCGCGTTGTTGAAGCGCGCCTTGCACGTCTCGAAGCGTTTGTCGCATCCGGCCGTGATCGTGAACGTATTGCCCGTAACCGGCGCGCCGACCGGCTCCGACCACAATTCGATCGTGACCACAGCCACCGTCTTGGCGTGCGCTTTGACCTCGATGCGCAAGCCATTGGCCGGACCGGACGTGAAACTCAGCACACCGCGCGAGAAAAAATCATGCGCGAACCCGTCGAGCCCCGTCACCGTGAACCGGCGCGGTGACGATACCGCCGCAACCGTGCCCGTTCCCTTGAACGCTGGCGATGACAGATTGACCTTGCAGCGCCCATCGCCGAGATCGGCATCGCACGCAAACTGATAGAGCCGTCCTTTCGGCTGCTGCAGATAATGCGCGAGCCCGCGCACCTCCGCCGTGAACGCGCTCCCGGTCCGCCGCACTTCGCCCAGCGAGCCCGAGCGCATCAGCACGCGCTGACTGACATCCTGCCAATTGACGCGATAGATCTCGATGCGCGCATCGTCGTAGCGCCCCGCCGCCAGATCGCCATCGGTCAACGTCTCGGACGACAGCGCCCCGGACACTTCAAGGTTCGCGACCGAAAGTCCGACACCCTCTTTGATGTCGCTCGCCGTAAAGCCGCTCGCCGCTTCGAACGTCGTGCCGTCGAACGTCAGCGCGCGGT
>CADECN010000368.1 GCA_902825785.1 uncultured Hyphomicrobium sp.
TTCCGTTACCTTCTTGCGTGCATTGAGGTTGATCTAGGGAAATTGCCGCACGATCGCATCCGGCGAGATTGCCAGGGACCGAGCAGAAACATGAACGTGACTTCGCCTTGGAAATTCGTCGCTGTCTTAAGCGCCTTACTGGCGCTCTGGTTCGCATTCGACGGCAACGACTCTTCGCTTTATGCCCAGCAGCGTATGCCGCCTCCGTCGCGCGAAGCGGCGCAGTATTCGTTCGCGCCAATCGTACGCAAGGTTACGCCAGCGGTCGTGAACGTTTACGTGCGCAGCCGGGTCAAGACATTCAACTCGCCGTTCGCGGATGATCCTTTCTTCCGGCGTTTTTTCGGCGACCGCATGGAGGGGCCATCCGAGCGCGTCATGAGTTCGCTGGGCTCGGGCGTCATCATCAACCCGCAAGGGCTGGTCGTTACCAATACGCACGTCGTGCGCGGACGCGGCGAAACGGAGGTGCGCGTCGCGCTTTCCGACAAGCGTGAGTACGACGCCAAAGTCATTGCCCAGGACGACAAGAGCGACATTGCCGTCCTCAAGATCGAGGGCGGCGACGGCAAGTTTCCGTTCCTCGAATTCGAGGATTCCGACAGCCTGGAAGTCGGCGACCTGGTGCTTGCGATCGGCAACCCGTTCGGCGTCGGCCAGACCGTGACGAGCGGCATCGTATCGGCGCTGTCGCGCTCGGAGGTGGGACCCTCCGACCAACAGGTCTTTATCCAGACAGACGCCGCCATCAATCCGGGTAACTCGGGCGGTGCGCTCGTTGACATGGCGGGCCGGCTCGTCGGCATCAACACCATGATTTACTCGCAGTCGGGCGGTTCGGTTGGCATCGGTTTCGCGATCCCGTCGAACCTCGTCAAGGTCTACGCGGAGAGTGCCGCAAGCGGGCGCAAGGTTGAACGGCCGTGGATCGGCGCGCGCCTCGAAGCGGTATCGCGCGAGGTGGCGGAAGGACTGGGTCTCAACAGGATCGCGGGCGCGGTCGTAACACGTGTCTACAACGAGGGGCCGGCGGCGCAGGCGGGTCTCGAACCGGGCGACGTTATCACCCATGTCGACGACATCGAGGTGACCGACGCGCGCAGCGTTTATTACCGGCTCACGACAAAGGGCATAGGCCAAACGGCGCGACTGTCCGTGTTGCGCAAAGGCGCGTCGAAGACCATCTCGCTGCAATTGCTGGCGGCGCCGAAGGCCGGTCGCGACGATGTTCGCAATCTGTCCGGCAATCACCCGCTCGATGGTGCAAGGGTTTCCAACCTCCTGCCGTCGGTGGCGGACGATCTGGGGCTTGAGCAGACGGAAGGCGTTGTCATCCTGTCGGTAAGGAACGGGTCGGCGTCGCAGAGCCTGGGCTTTCGGGCGGGCGACATTCTGGTTGCGATCGGGGACAAGGATATCGCGACGGTCGCCGATACCGAGCGCGCGCTGGCGCAGCGCCAGCGGATCTGGCAGGTCGCCATCAAGCGGGGCGAACGGGTGCTGAAACTGCAAGTTCCGGGGTAGACGCGACGTGGGTGAGGCGGTGCTAGAAGGCTGGCTTCGCTCGCCCTTTCGGTAGACGTCTGTGACGCCGGCATGGTCGACAAGCTGACATATTCATGCTCGAACTTCGCCTTGGGGTAGCGTAGGCGTGGAGTTTCG
>CADECN010000369.1 GCA_902825785.1 uncultured Hyphomicrobium sp.
CCCCTGGGCTCATGTTTACGCCGGGGCTCGTTGTAGCGGTTGTGTTTTCCGTCGAGTGTCGCGTCATGTCCATGCGTTTCACGCTTGCGTCGCTATCCGCCGGGATGATCGCGGCGTTTCTGATGTTCCTCACCATGTGTGCCGCCGCCAACCGCGCCACGGCCGAGGAACAAGCCGCTCCGCCCCCGACCTGCACCTGCCCCGACGTCAAGGCGGCGCGCCCCAAGCTTGCCGAACTGCGAAGCGACCTCGACGACGAGGACGCACTCGCGGCCTTGCAGACCGTCCAGTATGCCCTGAGCGAAGTCCCCGATGGCGCCAGTTACGTCTGGCACCGTGGCCACGGCCGGCTATCCGCGCTCGTAAAACCTACCTCGTCCTTCAAGGCGGCGGGCGGCGAGGTCTGCCGTCACGTCATCGTGGTGCTGAACACAGCCCAAAAAAGCGACAGTACCGAAGCCGTCGCGTGCCGCCTGCCGAACGGCATCTGGAGGCTCGACGGCTGAAACGCACCCTGCGGGCGGCGACTTGCCGGTTGAACGACCGCTCCGGCCAGCCTATCTGGATTGGCGGCGCGCTGATCGCGCGGGACGGTCGGCCAGGGACATGAAACTCTCACCAACACGCTTTGTCGCCATCGAGGGCACCGAGGTGCATGCCAGCCCGACCTCGAACGCGGAAGCGCAGATCGCGCTCAAGGAACTTCGCCAGAAGAAGAAGGAGTTCGCGCTGCGGCGTCGCGCGTTGCTGGCACAGGCGAAGAAGGCGCGAGCTACCGCCCAGCGCGCCGAGGGGACCACGACCCAGCGCAAAAAACAGGGTTTCGGCGCGCTGATCGGAAGGTTGTTTCGCAAAGCCAAGGCGCGCACGCCAAAGCGCGAACTGGCCGAGATTGAAGCCGACATCCAGGCGACCGACGAAGTGCTTTGGAATATCGACTCCTGTGCCGTCCAGATCGAGGGCCGGCTGCTTCATCAGAGCTGATTGAGCACCCGGTTTAGCGCCCGCCACGCATCGAGGCGTGGTAGCCCGGCTTGAAAGAGACGCCGTGCGACCCGCGCGTAATCGTGTCGGCGATGACCGTGCCGATCACCGTCACGATGACACCGACAAAGATCTGGGAAACCACCCGTCGCATACGCATCAACCCTCCCTCGGGGCTCGTTCGACAATACGCGCTTCGATGGAAACGTCATCACGGTCGGTTTCCGTCGACGTGGTGCATTCGTCATGCTGAACACGCGCTTGCGGAACGGTTGCAGAACGTGTAGTGTACAGACATGATTTGTACCGGATTCGGCATTGAGGCGCGCATCGCGCCCCGGCCGGGGCGGGACACAGCCGAAACTGCGAGAGGCTCAGACGACGGATGCTCACGGAAAAACAGAAAGAGCTGCTGCTTTTTATTCATGACCGGATGCAGGAGCGCGGCGTTCCCCCTTCCTTCGACGAAATGAAGGAGGCGCTCGATCTGAAATCGAAGTCCGGCATCCACCGCTTGATCACGGCGCTCGTTGAACGCGGCTTCATCCGCCGCCTGCCGCACCGTGCCCGCCCCATCGAGGTCATCAAACTGCCCGCGAACCAGATCGCAGCCGCCACGGCCGGCACCTCCACTTCAGCAAGCCGGCGGCTC
>CADECN010000370.1 GCA_902825785.1 uncultured Hyphomicrobium sp.
ATCGACGAGTTCAAGGTTTAGGGCAGCCGACGCGCGTGATTTAACCATGGATGCGTGCCGGTGCGATGAGTGCTAACCAATCGGGTATTGCGACGCCATTTTCCGGCGTCGCGCGCGCCCCGCCGCATTGCGCCAGTCCGGCCCCTCCGATAACGCTTTTGCCGTTGCCTTGAAAACTGGGGGATGGGCGTGAAGATATGCATGATCGGCGCGGGCTACGTGGGCCTGGTCTCTGCCGCCTGCTTCTCTGAATTTGGCTGGAACGTCATCTGCGTCGACAAAGACCCGCAGCGGCTCGCCGATCTGCATGCCGGGCGGTCTCCGATATACGAGCCGGGCCTCGACGACCTGATGCAGCGGAACATGAACGCAGGGCGGCTGTCGTTCACAGGCGATCTGGCCTCGGCCGCCAAAGATGCAGACGTCATATTTCTCGCGGTCGGCACGCCCATGCGGCGCGGTGATGGCTACGCCGATTTGTCGTACGTCCATTCTGCCGTCGCCGAGATCGCGCCGCACATCAAAAAATTTACGGTCATCACGACCAAATCGACCGTGCCTGTTGGCACCAGCCGCGAGATTGAGCGGCGCTTGAAGGAACTGGAGCCGGACGCCGAATTCGCCATCTGCTCGAACCCGGAATTCCTGCGCGAAGGCTCCGCCATCCAGGACTTCACACACCCCGATCGCGTGCTCGTCGGCACCGACAGCACGCGCGCGCGCGACGTGATGGAACGTCTCTACCGTCCCCTGGCACTGCGCGGCTCGCCGGTGATGTTCGTGTCGCGGGAATCGGCGGAGCTTGCGAAATACGCGGCCAACGCATTCCTCGCCCTGAAGATCAGCTTCATCAACGAAATCGCGGACCTCTGCGAGCAGGTCGGCGCCGACGTGCAGGAGGTCGCATCGGCCATCGGCCGCGACCGGCGCATTGGCGATAAGTTTCTGCATCCGGGGCCCGGCTATGGCGGCTCGTGCTTCCCCAAGGACGTCGCCGCGCTCATTCGAACGGCGCGCGAGAACAAAGCGCCCGTGTCGATCATCGAGCAGGTCGATCGCGTAAATCATGAGCGCAAGATCGCCATGACCGGGCGCATCGAATCCGCCGTGAAGGACGGCCTGAGGGGCAAGACGATCGCGCTGCTCGGCGTCACCTTCAAACCCAATACCGACGATATGCGCGATGCGCCGAGCCTCGTCATCGTGCCGATGCTGCAGGAGCGCGGCGCCGTTGTCAGGGCTTACGATCCGCAAGGGCGAAAGCAGGCGGAACCGATGTTGCCGGGGGTAGAATGGTGCGACGGCGCGCTCCAGGCCGCCAAAGGCGCACATGCGCTCGTCATCGTGACCGAATGGAACGAATTTCGCGCGCTCGACCTTGCGTCGGTGCGCGCAGCGATGGCGGGCGATGCCATCGTCGATCTGCGCAACGTGATTCAGCCCGCGCTCGCGCGCGAGGCCGGCTTCACCTATTCGGGTATCGGCCGAAACTGACGGTCAGCGCTCCTTGAACGCGCGCGCGAATTGGTCTTCGAGCGGCTTCATCAGGTAGGACAGAGCGGTGCGGTATCCGGTCTTGATCTGCACCTCCGCAGGCATCCCGGGCACAAGCCGCACGTCGC
>CADECN010000371.1 GCA_902825785.1 uncultured Hyphomicrobium sp.
TGAACTACAAGGCCGCGCCGGCGGTTTCGGTGGATGCGCGAACGCAGTGGTCGACGGGGCGAACGATCGGTGGTGAGAATGGACCCGATGGCGGCGAAAAGGGCTCGGTCATCATTTCGCCGCGCGTGGGTAAGGCATTTGCTCTGGGCGAGGGAAACACGATCGAGCCGTTTGTGAACTACAAGCGCGAATTCGATCTCAAGACGACGGGAACGGCGACAGCTGACATTGATTCCGCCGGTGCGGGTGTGACCTTCGCCAAGCCCGATTCTTATTCATTGAGCGTTACGACCGACTTTGAGGGTCTGTCCCCGACGGAGCAGACAAACGTCAATAGCAAGGTGCAGTTCAAGCTGCCGTTGCCGTAGCGCGCGCGACGGGGGCGTACCTTACAAATGCGTCGCAATGGTCCGCGGCGATTGAAGGTGGCATTGCCCGAGCTTAGGGTGTGCGCGGGGGCATTGCACGCACCGGAGGGGACCATGATCGTTTGCAAGTTTCTTGCGCGGAGCGCGTTCTTGGTTGTCGTTGCCGCTGCTGCCGGTTCGGCAAGCGCGGCGCAATGCACGATCATCGCGGCGGCGGGAGATGGGCCGACGCAGGGGATCGCCGAAGTCATGTCGACGAACGGCCTCAAGAACATCATCGAGAACAAAGGCCTCAAGGGGCAGGGTCCGGTGAAGACCAAGTGCGAGGCCGGTGCGATCCTCACCGAATGCAGGTCGCAGCAGCGCGCCTGCAAGTAACGCCATTCTAGCGCCACCGCTTTGTCACGTTGTTTGCCGATGCGCCTACGGGTACGGCGAAATCGTGGCCGTGCGCCGCGCGTCGCAGTTATCTTTTTGCGACGGATGCCTCGCCTCGCTGTCGTTCGGCTTCATCATCGACCCAACGAAGGAGATCGAACATGAAGCCGTTTGTCATTCTTGGCGCCGCGCTGGCGCTTGGTTCAGCGATTGCGATCGCCGCCGAGGTAGGCGGGGAAGCGAGCGCGCCGGACGCGTCTCAACGCGGTAAGCGCTGGGCGGCCTGCTCGTTAGAAATTCAGAAGTTCTGCGGCGACATCGAGCGTGGCCGCGGCAAGATCCGCGCCTGCCTTGACGAGCACACGGCCGAGCTTTCTGACGGTTGCAAGCAGCGGATGGCGGAGCGCCGTTCGCGCCCGAGCGAACAGCCGAACTAGAGCCTTGAGATTGCTAACGCGGCTGCTCGTGTTGGAGCGGCCGCTGTTGCCGTCCTATTTTAGGCTAGGAAAGTTGAACTCGGCCCCCGAACGTATGCCCGTCGGCCAGCGCGCCGTTACCGTCTTGATGCGGGTGTAGAAGCGCACGCCTTCAGGGCCGTAGATGGCGTGATCGCCGAACAGCGATCGCTTCCAGCCGCCGAACGAGTGGTAGGCAACCGGAACTGGAATGGGCACGTTGATGCCGACCATGCCAACCTGGATTTGGTCGGCGAAGGCGCGCGCGGCGTCGCCGTCGCGCGTGAAGATGGCGGTGCCGTTGCCGTATTCGTGCGTGTTGATGAGGTCGGCCGCCTCGTCGTAGTTCGCGACGCGCACGACGGATAGAACCGGGCCAAAGATCACCTGCTTGTAGATCGTCATGTCG
>CADECN010000372.1 GCA_902825785.1 uncultured Hyphomicrobium sp.
GAACATGAAGGGCAGGATGCCCTTGAATATCGCGCTCAACGGCACGTCGTTCGCCAGACCCTTGAGCACGAACGCGTTGACCCCGAAGGGCGGGCTCAGCAGGCCGACCTCGATGACGATCACCATGACGATGCCCCACCAGATCAGGTCGTAACCGAACGCCGAAATGAGCGGCGCGAAAATGGGCACGGTGATGACCATGACCGCGTAGGAGTCCATGACGCAGCCGAGTATCAGGTAAATCCCGAGCAGTATGGCGATGATGTAGATGGGCGCGATGTTGAGTGCTTCGATGGTCGTCTTCAGCGACTCCGCCAAGCCGGTCACGGCAATGAAGTAGGAGAAGGTCATGCCGCCGATCAGCAGCACGAAGATCATCGACGTCGTCTGGACGGTTTCGCCGACGACCGCCCAGAATTGCGCACGCCGCAACTTGCCGCGCAGCAGCGCGAATACGAACGCGAAGCCGGCGCCGACCGCGGCGGCCTCGGTTTCGGTGAATATGCCGGAATAGATGCCGCCGATCACGATCGCGAACATGGCGAACATGCCCCAACTGCGCACGATCGCCTGCAGCAATTCGCCGCTCTCCCGCTTCGTCGTCGTCGGCGCGGATGTCGGACTCACGCGCACGTAGCCGACGATGACCAACATGTAAAACAAGACCGCGATCGCCGCGGGGATGAGGGCGGCGATGAACATTTGACCGATCGAAACATCGGTCAACAGCGCATACAGAATCATCGCGCCGGACGGCGGAATCAGAATTCCCAGCGTGCCGCCGGCCGCGATCGAACCGGTGGCGAGGGAAGGCGAATACCCGCGGCTGCGCATTTCGGGCAGCGCCACGCGGCCGATCGTCACCGCGGTTGCGACCGACAGCCCGGTGACAGCGCCGAATCCGGCGCACGCGCCGATCGTCGCCAACGCCAACCCGCCCTTGAGATGACCCAAGAGAGCCTGTGCCAGCCGATACAAATCCGCGGACAGGCCGGCGGCAACGGCGAAACTGCCCATCATCAGGAACAGTGGGAGGATGGCAATATTGACGTTCGCCAGAAAATCGCCGGTCGCAATGCCGGTGCCGATCATTGCCCTGTCGAATCCCATCGTCGCGATCGTACCGGCCAGGCCGGCGACGATCATCGCGGCGCCCAACGGCACCGTGGCGACGATCAAGCCCCACATGACGACAAACATGAGGATCGCGAGCCAACTCGGGCTCGACGGCAATAGCGCGCGCAGACCCGGCACGCCGTTGGCGGCCAATATCGTGGCCCCCGCGCCGAGCAGGCTGACGACGGCAACCATGGTAGCAAATTTCGACGATTTGCGCGGCCGACCCTGCGCATCGACGCGCACGTCCGCGTCGACGGTTTGGCGCAGGCCGCGGACCCGCACGTCGTTCGCCAGGACGATGAGCTGAATGAGCGCGGTGACGATCAAAAGCGCGGCGACGAGCCAGAACGTCGGGGCCAGCGGCCATTTCAAGATCGTCGTCTCGGCCTTGAGATGGTCGAGCAGCATCGCGTAGCCGGCCACCCGCCACG
>CADECN010000373.1 GCA_902825785.1 uncultured Hyphomicrobium sp.
AGCGGGACCGAGAAACGGCGCGAGTACGTGATGAGCGGCTTGAGCTCAACCGTCTCGCCTGACCAGGACAACGCCAGGATCAAATCGGCGCGCGTGATCATTCCGAGATCGCCGTGCGACGCCTCGCTCGGGTGCACGAAAAAAGCCGGCGTTCCGGTCGACGCGAAGGTAGCGGCGATCTTTTGGCCGACGTGGCCGCTCTTGCCGATGCCGGTCACGATAACGCGGCCGCCGACGCCGGCGAGCCGTCGAACAGCTTCCGCAAACGGTTCCGACATCGCGCCTTTCAATTCGGCGGCGAGCAGCGCGAGCCCTTCGCTTTCGAGCCCCAGCGTGCGAATAGCGGATTCGATGGTCGCCGCGCTCTCAGCGGCAACGCTGGACTTGCGAGCTTTCGATCCGTGTGCGGACAGCGAAACGACCTTCGTCATCGGTGGCTGAATCCCTTCCGCGATGCCCCCCGGCACAGAATGCCCGATCGCGGGAACCCGTTGGTAGCAGATCGATCACGTTTCTGCCACTGCGCCCGTGGCCCGTCCACGTCTAGTTCGCCATTAACCAGGCCGTTTCGTGGGCAATTAGAGCAGGCGTTTCACCTCGGCCCGGAACGAATCGGCAAGTTCCTCGCGTGCCAGTGCGTAGGCGACATTGGCCATCAGGAAGCCGATCTTTGAACCGCAATCGTAGATGCTGCCGTCAAAACGCACGGCGTGGAACGGCTGGTTGCCGTCGTCCATCAGGCGGATCATCGAATCGGTGAGCTGGATTTCGCCGCCCGCGCCGCGCTCCTGCTTCTCCAGCAGCGCGAAAATCTCGGGCTGAAGGATGTAGCGCCCGGAAATATGCAGATTGGACGGAGCGGTGCCGGCTTTCGGTTTCTCGACCATGGCCGTGATGCGCGAAACTTTCGCAGACGCATCGGTGACGCCGACGATGCCATACTGATGCGTCTGATCCTCCGGCACGGGCGCGACCGCGATCAAGTTGCCGCCTGTGCCGTTGTAGGCGGCGATCATGTCCGACAGACACCCGCTTTCGGAGTGGTGCAGCATATCGGGGAGCAACAGCGCGAACGGCTCGTCTCCAACGATCTCGCGTGCGCACCAGACAGCGTGTCCGAGCCCGAGCGGCGCCTGTTGGCGCGTAAAGCTCGTCTGTCCGGCCGCAGGCAGTTCGCGCTGCAGAATTTCGAGCGCCTCCTTCTTGCCGCGCTCGGCGAGCGTTCGTTCCAGCTCGTACTGGCTGTCGAAATGATCCTCGATCACGCCCTTGTTGCGCCCCGTCACAAAAATGAAATGCTCGATACCTGCGGCCTTGGCCTCGTCGACGACGTGCTGCAACACCGGCCGGTCGACCACCGTCAGCATCTCCTTCGGCACGGCCTTCGTGGCGGGTAGAAATCGCGTACCGAGACCGGCAACCGGAAATACGGCTTTGCGGACACGCTTCTTGGCGGCGGGCATTCCAGGCTCCAATATGACGTTAGCGAAATCGGTGAGGTGTAACTGGTATCGGGCATGCAAAGTTAGTGGCAGGTCAAATGCCAG
>CADECN010000374.1 GCA_902825785.1 uncultured Hyphomicrobium sp.
GTTCACGCCGCTGCCCGAGCCGGAAGCCATGGATGTTGCGAACGGCAACAAATTCAAGGGTGTCGTCAGCGCCGATGTCGAGCCGACGCTCGCAGACATCAACGCGGCCAAGACCGCCGCGAACGCGGCTACGCCGTAGTCCAAAAAAAAAACGGCCAGGGGATGGATCACGGCGTGCAGCTTAAATCGGCGAAACGGCGTCGGCGGCGCTTGCGCCTCTTTGTACTTTTCGCCTTTCTGACAATCATCGCGGGCGCAGCCCCTTATCTGGAACCGCTGTGGCGGCCGCTCATCGCGGCGAGTGAGGAAGAGCGCATCGCGGCCGAACGGGAGGAGCGGCTGCTGCGCGTCGCGATCGGGCTCAACCTTCCCGCCCAGCCCGACCTTGCTCGCCTGCCGCAACGGCTGGCGGAACATGGCCTTGCGCAAGGTGCACCCGTGCTGATGCGCATATTCAAAAGCGAGTTCGAGCTTGAGCTTTGGATGAAGCGCGACGGGCGCTTCCACCGCTTCGCGACCTACCCGATCTGCACATGGTCGGGCGCGCTCGGGCCCAAGCTCGCCGAAGGCGACAGGCAATCGCCGGAGGGCTTCTATACGGTTGCACCCGACGCGCTCAATCCGAACAGCAAGTGGTACCGCTCCTTCAACCTGGGCTATCCCAATGCCTTCGATCGCGCGCACGGGCGTACCGGATCGTTCCTGATGGTGCACGGCGGCTGCGGCTCGATCGGCTGCTATGCGATGACGGACGGGCAGATCGACGAGATCTGGCGGCTGATCAACGCGGCGTTCGCCAACGGGCAAGCGCGGTTCCAGGTCCAAATCTATCCGTTCCGCATGTCGGAGGAACGGCTTGCGGGCCTTGGCGACCATCCGTCCGCAGAGTTTTGGCGCACGCTCAAGGCCGGCAACGATGCTTTCGAGAAGGCGCTGCTGCCGCCACGCGTTCATGTCTGCCAGGGCACCTACCAATTCTCGGACCCTGAACAGAACCCGCTGGGCGACAAGGTCGTGGAGGCCGGCTGTCCCGCAGCGGCACCGCGCGGCTGAATGTGATCGCGCGCTATGCTTGTCCGCACACTCATTGCAGCGGCGCAGGCGGCGCGCGGAAAGTGAACGGTGAATAACTACCTGCCCACCGCTGGCATATGTGTTGAGTGAGCCTTCTCATGCAACCATTGGCGGGAGGGATTCGGAATGCGGTCTTGGACTTTGCTGATCATACTTCTGGCGGCGCTCGTTAGTGCATGCGCTGCAACGCAGGAACAAGTTACGTCGGCTCTACAAAACCAATATTCGGGCAAGAGTATCGATGGGCTCGTCGTTCAGTTCGGGCCGCCCTCCAATAGCTTCAAGATGTCGGACGGCGGTACGTCATACGAGTGGAATATCGCCAACCACACTAACGTCGAGTATTACCGCTACAGCGGCACGCAAAACACGCTCTACTGCAAAATTCGCGCGGTCGCCGGGGCAGACGGGGTAGTCAAGCACGTCTCGACCGAGGATGCG
>CADECN010000375.1 GCA_902825785.1 uncultured Hyphomicrobium sp.
AGAAATCAACGCGTTGCGCGCCGCGCTCGAAAAGCCGCAGCGGCCGGTTGCAGCTGTTGTCGGCGGCGCCAAGGTGTCCACCAAGATCCCCGTGCTCACCAACCTGCTCGCCAAGGTTGACAAACTGATCATTGGCGGCGGCATGGCCAACACGTTCCTGCAAGCCCAGGGTATCGACGTCGGTCGCTCGCTGTCCGAACCGGACTACCTTGAGACCGCGCGCGAAATTCTGGCCGAAGCCAAGCGCCGTGGCGCCGAGATCGTATTGCCGGTCGATGCCGTGATCGCGCGCGAATTCAAGGAAGGTGCGGCCAGCGAGGTCGTGCCGGTCGATAAAGTTCCGGCAGACGCCATGATTCTGGATGTTGGACCGGCAAGCGTAAAGCATGTCGCCGCGGTCCTGAGCGGCTGCAAAACTTTGCTTTGGAATGGCCCGATGGGAGCCTTCGAGATTGCGCCCTTCGGCGAAGGCACGTTTGCGCTTGCAAAGCAGGCGGCCGATTTGACGACCGCCGGCAAACTCGTGTCCGTCGCGGGCGGCGGCGATACTGTTGCCGCACTCAACGCCGCTGGCGTCACGGATCGTTTCACCTATGTATCCACGGCAGGTGGCGCTTTCCTCGAATGGCTTGAGGGACGCGAACTGCCGGGCATTGCGGCCCTCGCAAGATGATCGCGGACGCGCATATCTATCTTGGTGTCGCGCTCGCAGGGCTGGCGAGCTTCCTTTCTCCCTGCGTGCTGCCGCTTGTGCCGCCCTATCTCGGTTATATCGGCGGCACGACGCTCGATCAGCTGACCGGCGAGGATGAGATCGATCGACGTGTCTGGGCGCGCGTCGTCGCGGCCGCGATCGTTTTCGTCCTGGGTTTTACGACCGTCTTTGTCGCGCTGGGCGCTGGAGCAAGCACGATTGGCCAGTTGCTTCTGTCGTATCGCGCCGAGCTTGGCACGATCGCCGGCATCGTCATCATTCTTTTCGGTTTGCACTTCCTTGGCCTGTTCCAAATTCCGCTGCTGCATACGCACGCCCGCTTCGAGGCCCAAAATGAAAGTGCAAACCTGCTCGGCGCCTATGTCATGGGCCTGGCGTTTGCATTTGGGTGGACACCCTGCATTGGCCCCATCCTTGCGACCGTTCTGACCGTTGCGGCGAACGAAACGAGTATGAGTGCCGGCGTAAGCCTGCTCTTTGCCTATTCGCTCGGGCTTGGAATTCCATTCGTGCTCGCCGCGGTTGCAATTCGCCCGTTCCTCGGTTTCATGAAGCGCTTCAAGCGCCACTTCGCGACCCTGGAAAAGGTGATGGGCGCGCTTCTAGTCCTGACCGGCCTACTCTTCGTTCTTGGCGCGCAGAACTCGTTCGGACAGTGGATGCTGGAGACGTTTCCGGCCCTCGCGCGCATTGAGTCCTGGGTCACGCCTGAGGGTCTTGGAGCAGAAATATTGAGGCGGGGCGGGCAATAGCGCAGCCCCCCAGATGTCCCCGGTAAACTCGATCTCATGA